>JALQUL010000413.1 GCA_023260735.1 Limnohabitans sp.
GGGTTGAATTTCGAGTTTGTCGCAATACCTTGGTAACTCGAAAAATCGAGCCTAGTAGCGTGGTGCTAGAAGCTACTATTGTGCCGTCAGGAGTAGCTGAAGTAGCCAAGCTTCAGGCTAAAAGTGGGTTTGTTTATTTAAGACCTTAAGTCAAAATTTACATACTACTTTTTGTTAATTGATAGGTGCTTTTATTAGCATATGAGTGAATACAAAAATTACTTATAAACGGAAGTCTTTTGTATATCAATTTTAAAATAATTATATTTTTAAGAGGAGACAAAAATGACCAGGAAATTAAAATCCTATCGTTGTGCAGTGGTCGCTGCATTATTGGCTAGTAGCTTTAGCATGGCATTTGCACAAGATGCCGATCAAGCCAGATCTTGGGCTGCTTCTTGCTCTAACTGTCACGGTACTAATGGTGTATCTAGCCCAGGTCGTGAGACTCTTGCCGGCATGCCAGAAGAGATGATAATTAAAAAAATGCAAGACTTTAAAGCAGGTCGCACGCAGGCTACCATCATGCATCAATTAGCTAAAGGTTATGACGATGCACAAATTGCAGCCATTGCAAAGTATTTTGCGAAACAAGCAAGCCAATAATAGGAGACCTAATATGTTAAGACGTGAACTTTTACAAAATTTAGGTGCTGGTTTAGGTGCCATTAGTTTAGCCTCTTGTGCCAATATGAGTACATCTAGTGCGGCTAAAGCCCATGTAGTGGTAGTGGGTGGTGGTTTTGGTGGTGCGACTGCTGCTAAATATATTCGTATGTGGTCAGGTGGAAGTATTGCAGTAACCCTTATTGAGCCCAACGACAATTTTATTTCTTGTCCCATTTCTAATATGGTAATTGGTGGCTTTAAACAAATGTCAGATATTACTATTCCCTATACTAATTTGGCAGACCGTCACGGTGTAGTAGTAGTCAAAGACAAAGTGCAAAGTCTTAATGCCGACAAACGTACCGTCACTTTAGCAAGTGGCAAAGAACTAAGCTATGACCGCGTGATTGTGTCCCCTGGTGTTGATTTTATGTGGGATGCACTGCCAGGTATGAATAATCCAGATGCGCAAAGCAAAATTTTGCATGCATGGAAAGCGGGTCCTCAAACTGCAGCTTTACGCAAACAATTAGAAGATATGCCAGACGGTGGTGTATTTGCTATTAGTATTCCATTGGCCCCATATCGTTGCCCTCCAGGCCCTTATGAGCGTGCCTCTGTTGTAGCAGATTATTTCTTAAAAGCTAAGCCAAAAAGCAAAGTGCTTATTCTTGACGGCAATGATGACGTTACCTCTAAGGGGCCGTTGTTTAAAAAAGCTTGGGTCGAAATGTATAAAAACATCATTGAATACCGTCCTAAGCATTCACTTAGTGATGTAGATGTAGCCAACAAAACACTTAAATTCGAATTTAATGATCCTATTAAAGCCGATGTGTTAAATGTGATTCCTCCTATGCGTGCAGGTGAAATTGCTGTCAAATCTGGCTTGGCAACTGCTAACAAACGTTGGTGTGAAGTGGATTACCTTACCTTCGAATCTAAAGCGGCTAAAAATGTCCACGTATTAGGTGACTCCTTGCAAATTGCACCAGGTATGCCTAAGTCAGGTCATATGGCTAATCAACACGGTAAGTCTTGTGCGGCAGCAGTAGTGGCTTTATTAAGCAACAAAGCGGTTAATAACTTACCTATCTATAACAACACCTGTTATAGCTATGTAAGCGAAAACGATGCTATTCATGTGGCAAGTGTTCATCGCTATGATGCCGAGAAAAAAACTATGACGATCGTCCCCGGCAGCGGTGGTGTATCAGTTGCCAGAAGCGCCATTGAAGGTGCTTACGCAATGGCATGGGCCAATAATATTTGGAGTGATACACTGGCCTAATTTGGCTTTTGCAGCAAGTCCTTTATTTGTACAATTTATTAACTTTAAACACTGCATGAAACTTAATCGACGGTATTTTTTGTATTCCAGTTCATGTGCTTGTGCACAACGTGCTATTTTTCCGTTTTTAACGGCATCAATGGCTCTGCAAAGTACATCTGCGAATGCAGCAATTCCCGAAATGAAAGCTGTGCAGGTTTCAGCTAATGCTTATTTTGTACAAGGGCTTGCTGCTTTAGGTAGCAAAGAAAATCAAAATTTTATTTCCAACGCTGGTTTTGTAGTAACGCCAAAATCGGTCGTTGTAATTGACGCATTGGGTTCTCCTTCTTTGGCTCAGCGCCTTGTGCAACTGATCAAAACAATAACACCGTTGCCAATTAGTCATGTAATAGTTACTCACTATCATGCCGATCACATTTATGGCTTGCAGGTATTTAAAGACTTGGGCGCACACATTATTGCCCACAGCGCTTCAGGCGAATATTTAAACTCCGATACCGCAACTTTGCGACTAAAAGCTTCCCGCGATGAGTTAAGTCCGTGGATAGATGAAAACACTCGCTTAGTAGTCGCCGATGAAATGTTAAAGGGCTTTAGTCCCAAAAATCTTCAAGTCAATGGCATTGATTTTTATATTGCCCCTGCAGGGCCAGCCCATACTCCAGAAGACCTTGTTATTTATTTACCCGCAGAAAAAGTCTTGTTCGCCGGCGATTTAGTCTTTAGAGGGCGTTTGCCTTTTGTTGGCGGGGCAGACAGCAAACACTGGATTACCTCTCTCAATAAACTTTTGCAATTTGATGTAGCGGTAATTGTTCCTGGCCATGGAGCACAGTCGAGTGCTGCAAGTGCCAAAGCAGACATTGAATTAGTCAGAAATTATTTGGTGTATTTGCGCGAACAAATGGGTGCGGCAGTTAAAAATTTAGAATCGTTTGACGAAGCCTACAAAGCCACTAACTGGAAAGCATTTGAAAATGTTCCTATGTTTGGTTTTGCCAATCGCATGAATGCGTACAACACTTATTTATTAATGGAAAAAGAATCATTGTAAAAACAATGTAATGGGGCTTTTGTAATTTCAAATGGGTTTTATCGGATTTTGCCCTGCGGCCAAAATTGTTGCCACCTTAGGTCTTAAAAATTAAGTGATAGTTTTTAGAGTAAAAACCACAAAAAAGCCTAGTCAGATGCTTTTAACTAGGTTTTTATTCTCATTTTTTATTTTATGAGGAAAATTGTAGATTTTTAAGCCACAAAACCTTAGAATGCAGGTATTGGTTAAAGACTTCATATGCCACAAAGGCAAAACATTTATTAAAATAAACGTTGTTCTTTATTTTTATAGCCACTTAAAAACACATACTGGTTTTTAGCTACAATTTAAAGAAGAGTTAAAGACTAAGGTTTTAAAAAGATAAACACAAGTTTACTTTTCAACCATTTACAATATTTGAATGGTGCCCAGGAAGGGACTCGAACCCCCATGATGTTACTCGCTAGTACCTGAAACTAGTGCGTCTACCAATTCCGCCACCTGGGCGTCACCAAAAAGGATCATTATATCAAAACCACAACTAAAAAACCTAATCCAATCGTTCAACATAACGAAGTATTAACTGGCGTCATTATTGGCCACCGAGATGGTCATGGATTTGTCCTCCGAGATGACTTGGGTCCCGATTTATTTTTATCACCCACCGAAATGCGCAATGTCTTGCACAAAGACAAGGTAAGCGCTCAAATTATTCGAACCGATCGCAAAGGTCGCCCAGAAGCCCATATTCTTGAATTACTAGATCGCCCCGAGCGCAAAGTGGTGGGTCGAGTTATCATAAACGGCAAACAAGTTTGGTTAGCTCCAGAAGATATTCGTTACCACCGAGAGTTCTTAGTCACTAAAAACCAATCAATTGATGCCCAAGAGGGTCAAGTGGTAGTGGCAGAAATTTTATCCGATGCACAGTTATCAGCCAACCAAGTCATTCACTGCAAGATTACTGAAGTTTTGGGTAATATGGAAGACTCTGGTATGGAAATTGAAATTGCAGTGCGCAAGTTCGATGTACCCCACGAATTTTCTCCAGAGTGTGAAGCATTATCTGCCAAATTACCCGATTCAGTGAGGCCCACCGACAAACGAGGTCGCATCGATTTACGAGATGTGCCCTTGGTGACCATTGATGGTGAAGATGCTCGAGACTTTGATGATGCTGTGTATTGTGAGCCCATTCAATTGGGAAAAACCAAAGGATGGCGCTTAATTGTGGCTATTGCCGACGTTAGCCATTATGTGAAATCCAATGACGCTATCGACAAAGACGCCTACGAAAGAGCCACTAGTGTGTATTTCCCGAGAAGGGTTATACCTATGTTGCCTGAAAAACTCAGCAATGGTTTGTGCTCTTTAAAGCCCAACGTAGAGCGTATGTGTATGGTCTGTGATATGGTCATCAACCTAGACGGTGAAATTACCGCCTACCAGTTTTACCCTGCCGTTATGCTCAGCCATGCGCGTTTTACCTACACCGAAGTAGCTGCTATTTTAGCCAACACCAAAGGTCGTGAGGCGCAGCAATATGCACAAAGAGTTCCTGACCTGCTCAATTTGCACTCAGTCTATGAAGTGTTGTTAAAGTCGAGAGCCAAGCGGGGTGCAGTAGATTTTGAAACTAAAGAAACCCAAATTGTCTGCGACGAAAACGGTCGCATAGAAAAAATTGTACCTAGGGTTAGAAACGTTGCGCACAAACTAATTGAAGAAGCCATGTTGGCTGCCAATGTGTGTTGTGCCGAATTTATCGAACAAGCCAAACATCCTGCTTTATTCAGGGTGCATGAGGGACCCACCGCTGAAAAAATAAATAATTTGCGTAATTATTTAAAATCGTTGGGCCTTAATTTATCTATTTCAGACGATCCATCCACTGCTGAAATGGCAGAAATTGCGCATGCCACCAAAGACCGTACCGATGCCACGCAAATTCATACCATGTTATTGCGTTCGATGCAGCAAGCAGTTTATACGCCCCATAACAATGGTCATTTTGGCTTAGCTTACGAAGCTTATTCACACTTTACCAGCCCTATTAGGCGCTACCCCGATTTATTAGCCCACAGAGCGATTAAAGCGATTTTAAAAGACGAGCAGTACAGTTTGCCAAGCGCTCATACCTTTACCCCAAGGCCAGGCGTAAGGCAAAGGTCACCGGTTAAAGAGGGCTCAAAAAATGCCAAAGCACCGGCCCAATCGACTGCTAATGTATCGGCTAAAGATTTAAAAAAATGGGAAGCCGTGGGCATGCATTGTAGTGCCAACGAGCGCCGTGCCGATGAGGCCAGCCGAGACGTTGAGGCATGGCTAAAGTGCACCTATATGCAAGGTCATTTAGGCGAAATCATGTCGGGTACGGTTTCTGCGGCTACTGGTTTTGGCATATTTGTAACTCTTGATCAGGTCAGTGTTGAAGGTTTGGTGCACATTACAGAGTTGGGCGGTGAATATTTCCGCTTCGATGAGGCTCGTCAAGAGCTACGTGGTGAGCGTTCTGGTATGCGTTATGGTATTGGTACCAAAGTAGTCGTACAAGTGGCCAAAGTAGATTTAGACGGTCGCCGCATTGATTTGGCCTTGGTTCCAAATGATGCACTAATTGGCTCTCTTATTCCCGCTAAAAAATCAGTTGAACGCACCGAGCAAAACTTTGACAAAACGCAAGGCTCTGCAGCTCATTTGAATCGTTCAAACGCCAATCGAAATGGTGCTAATAACAGCAACGGTAATGGTAATTCAGACCACCATCACAAAGCTGCTGCTAGAAGCTCGGCAAAGGGTAAGAAATCCAATGCCAATACAGCAACCGATTTGCAGCCAAACTTTTTAGCCGCTGCACCAGGACCCTTTGTGTCGCCTGCGCAAGCCGCTAGAAAAACTAAGCCGGGCTCAAGCAATAAAAGGTCGAGTAATTCTGTTTCGGCCTATTCTGCCAGTTCAAAATCAAAGTCTACTAGCAAGGCCAGTCCTATTGCAAAAGCCAAAGCAAATGCAAAAGCAATTGCTAAAAGCAGTACTCAATCTGGTGTAAAAGATTCCACCAAGTCTTCCAGCTCGAGAGCCAAAAAGAGACGCTAAACAAGAGGTAAGCAAGGGATGCTATCCATTGACGAATGGCATCCATTCAAACGTTCAAGCTTTTGCGTTGTTATTTATTTTATCGAAATTATTGAAACTCAATTATGCAAACATCAGCCAACAAAGTAGCTATCGTTACAGGGGCAGGCAGTGGAATTGGTAAGGCCAGTGCTTTAGCCTTGTTAAAAGCCGGTTTTAATGTGGTTTTAGCTGGCAGACAAATCGAAAAACTCAATGCGGTTATTGAGCAATGGCAGGGCCCAAAAAATCAAGCTTTGGCTTGTGCCTGTGACGTTAAAGACGAGCACTCGGTGAAGCGTTTATTTGACACCACAGTAGCACATTTTGGTAGGCTAGATGTATTGTTTAACAACGCCGGAATTAGTGCTTTTAGTGTGCCAATTGATGAGCTTCCAGTAGAGGTGTGGCGCAATGTTGTCGATACCAATTTAACTGGTATGTTTTTATGTTTGCAACAAGCCTTTAGGGTCATGAAGGCACAAAGCCCCCAGGGAGGACGTATTATTAACAACGGTTCTATTTCGGCCACGATGCCAAGGCCACAAGCGATTGCCTACACCGCTACCAAACATGCGGTCACTGGTTTAACCAAATCAGCGGCCCTTGATGGACGTGCATTCTCTATTGCTTGTGGTCAAATTGATATTGGCAATGCTGCCACCGACATGACTCAAAAAATGTCTAGGGGTATATTGCAAGCCAATGGTTCTTTAGCTCAAGAGCCACTAATGGATTTGCAAGTTGTTGCTGACTCTGTGGTCTATATGGCAAGTTTGCCACTAAGTGCCAACGTTTTGTTTCATACCGTAATGGCCACTAATATGCCGTTTGTAGGACGTGGTTAAGGAATTGCATTTCTGTACCAATAGTGAAATTATTCTGCTCTTTTTCAGATTAGCTTAACTGAAATCAATCCACTATTTAATAGAATTGGAAATAGTCACTTCATTCGGGAGATAAACCCTATTTTTATGAGTTATTCGTGTTCTTCATTTGAAGAATTGTGGTCTCGTCCTTGCCCAGCCCGTTTTATCGAACTGGATTTAGCATTTTTCTCCCCTGCCAAGGGGGAGCTAGAGGGGGTTGCCCGACCCCCCCCTTAATTATTTTTGGGTTTGCACCACTTTCATGGCGGTGCCAATTAATGTGGCAACTTGGCCTAAATCGCTAGGAATTACCAAAGTGGTATTGGACTCGCTAGCGACTTTACTGTAGGCTTCAACCGCTTTTTCTGCTACACGTAATTGTACGGCTTGTTCGCCGCCAGGTTTTTGAATTGCTGATGCAATGGCTTCAATCGCTTCTGCAGTAGCAGTTGCGACAGATGATATCGCAGCAGCTTCACCTAGTGCTTTGTTAATAGCCGCTTGTTTCTCACCTTCAGAGCGAGCAATAAAGGCTTCACGTTCGCCAGTAGCAATATTAATTTGTTCTTGACGGCGACCTTCGGAGGCGGCAATGAGGGCACGTTTTTCACGTTCAGCAGTAATTTGTGCCTGCATAGAATGCAAGATTTCTTTTGGTGGGGTTAAGTCTTTAATTTCATAACGCAGTACTTTAACGCCCCAGTTAAGGGCCGCTTCATCAATGGCAGCCACTACTTGAGCATTAATAATGTCGCGTTCTTCAAAGGTTTTGTCGAGCTCTAGTTTACCAATTACCGAGCGCAGTGATGTTTGCGCCAATTGTGAAATAGCCACAATGTAATTAGATGAGCCGTAACTCGCACGCATTGGGTCAGTGACTTGAAAATACAAAATACCATCGACTTGTAATTGGGTATTGTCTTTGGTTATGCAAACTTGACTCGCAATATCAAGTGGGATTTCTTTTAAGATGTGTTTATAAGCAATTTTGTCAATAAAGGGCACTACAAAATTAAGACCTGGTGTGAGTGTGCCGTGGTATTTTCCCAAGCGTTCTACTACAAAAGCATGCTGCTGAGGCACGACCTTTAATGTTTTGAATAAAACAATAATCACAACGGCGAGCAAAATGAAGGCTTCTGTCATAATAAAAACTCCTTTTAAAAAATTAGGAACCAGCTTGCAAAATTAAAAAATTACCTTGTATGTCGGTGATGATGTACGCCCCTGGTGCAGGAGGGCTGTTAGGGTTAGTTGAAGGGGTGGCCAATTTAGCTTGCCATTGGGCCCCACGGTATTGCACCACTGTGCTGTCATGAAACTGCCATTGTTCTACTTGTACAATCTGACCAACGTCGAGGTGGTTGGAGTTATGAGTGCTGGCAAGAGTGGACGTTTTATTTTTTCGCAATTGGTAAAGCACGCCACAACTCATCATACTAAGCAAAGC
>JALQUL010000470.1 GCA_023260735.1 Limnohabitans sp.
GTCAAGGTTGGACCGAAGTTCTAAAGACCTTAAGTCAACGCAATATCACCACCAGTGTAGATGTGAACATGCGCTTAATTGCTTCGCAAGACCACGCCTCTTACCGAGACACTATTCATGCTTTAGTACCCTACGCCTCTATCATTAAAGTCAGTGATGAAGACTTGCTTGCCATTGGTAAAACGAAAGATGCCATCGAGGAGGCCAAATCTTTCATTAACAGCAATGCAACAACCAAAATAGTAGTGCTTACTTTAGGTGCCGAGGGTGCTTGGGCGATTACTAAAGATGCTGCGCAATTTTGCCCTGGTCCTAAAGTTAAAGTAGTCGATACAGTGGGTGCTGGCGACTGTTTTTATGCCGGTTTTATTTGTTACCTAGATGAAAATGGCTTATTGGATATTGCCCCCACAGAAGCACAATTACAAGAAGCCTTGCAGTTTGCAAGTAAAGTGACTTCATTTAATTTACAACAACAAGGTTGTGTGCCGCCTTGGCGTCATCAAGTGGCTTAAAAATGAAACTTAAAAACCAAGCACTATACTTGCTCAAGCCTAGACGCTTGGTTTTTCAATAATACTTATAGGGCCGTTTTATCTTGATAAAAAGAGCCGTGTCATTGAATAAGTAATTCAAAGCATGGTAAAAAAGATCTGTTCTCAAGGCACTACAATCTATACGTTAAGTAAAAAGGATTGTTGTGTTTAAAAATTTAATGATTTACCGGTTAGATCCGACATGGCAGATTGAATTGTCTGATTTGGAAACCAAACTACAAGACAATAAATTTACCGAGTGTGGTGCGAGCCAACAAAAATCGGTGGGCTGGTTAGAACCTAGAGGCGAACAGTTTGGCCCTTTGGTTGAATCCATTGCTTCCCAATGGATTTTAAAACTCCAAATCGAGACCAAATCAGTCCCTACTTCGGTGGTCAAGCGTCAGCTCGATAAAGTAATAGCAGAGGTGCAAAAAACTACAGGCCGTAAACCAGGAAAAAAAGAGCAAAAAGATATCAGAGACGATTTAATCTTAAGCCTATTGCCACAGGCTTTTGCTAAACAATCACAGGTCTTGATTTGGATAGATCAACAGAATGGCTTTTTGTTTACTGATGCAAGTAGTCAAGCCAAATCCGATGAGGTCATGACCTTATTGGTTAATAGTATTCCTGGTTTTTCGGCAATGTTATTACAAACTCAAACCGCCCCACAATCGGCAATGGCCCAATGGTTGCTGGCTCAGTCTGCTGACGAGTTGCCTGTAGCATTTGTAGTAGGTAAAGAGTGCTTACTTAAGTCAAGTACTGAAGAAAAATCAATGGTGAAATTTACTCGGCATAACCTCAGTACAGATGAAGTAAAAAAACATGTACAAGAAGGCAAAATGCCTCAGCAATTAGCCCTGAATTGGGAGGGGAAAGTTGATTTTTTATTAACCGACACCTTGCAATTAAAAAAGATCAAACCAGAGGAAGACAACACTGATAAAGGTACAGATACAAAACAAGATGCTTTTGATGCCAATATCGTGTTAAACATGGGGGTATTGGGTCCAATGGTGATTGATTTAATAGAGGCTTTGGGCGGCGAAATGCCAAGTTAAAAAACGAATTAATTAGGTGGTTTAAAAATAGTCATTACCAAGCTTTGTAATGACTATTTATCTAAAATACGGATTTAATTTTTAGTTGTTTTAAAACTCTATTCATCAACCAAATCGCAATACAACCAAAACCCACCAAGCCCAAACCATAACCCGCTAAAATGCCGTAAATTCCAAACCATTGACCACCTAAATAAATAAACGGAATGACACCTAAGGTAGAGCGACCCCAATTAAGTAGTGTGGAGTAAAAAGGGTAACCCAAATTATTAAAACCAGCATTGGCCACAAATATAGCCCCGTTAAACATAAAGCTACCTGCTACAAAATAGCAGAAAAATAAAATCATCTTGTAAGACAATCCAGTTGCGCCAAATGAGTGCGCAATAAAGCTGGCAAGGCTGGCTAATAAAAGCCATATTACCAAGACATAAACTAAAACGACCAAAAAACTATAGTTCATTGTTGCTTTAATTCGGGTTAATAAACCCGCTCCTAAATTTTGTCCTAATATGGGACCAACCGATCCGGACAAGGCAAATAAACCAACAAATGCGACTGGAATAATCCGAGTAATGACCGCCCATCCTGCGACGGCATCATCACCATAAGGTCCAATCGCGGCGGTAGTAAAAGCATTGCCAACTGGGGTTGCAATTTGAGTAAGAACTGCAGGAAAAGCAATAATAAAATAAGGCTTGATATTTTGTATGCTTAATTGCCAGCTTGGCCAGGCAAATAGACCATGCACTTTAATTAAAAAAGTAAGACCCACAGATACCATCACAATGCGTGCCAAAATAGTCGAGTAAGCCGCTCCATCTAAACCCAAGCCAAAACCAAAAATAAACAAAGGGTCTAAAACGGCTGTTGTCAAACCCGCAATTAAAGTAATCAGCATGGCATTTTTAGCATCTCCTTTGGCTCTAATCAGTGCCGAGACACACATACCAATTCCTATGAAAGGCACAGAGGGCAAGACCATATGGGTAAAGCGCAAAGCCAATCGAGCGGTTTCGCCCTTGGCTCCTAAAAGGCTTAAAAGGTAAGCTAAAAATGGATAGACCAATAAAGCAGCCAAGCTCATTAAACAAATGGTAAAAACAATGGCAGTGCCAGCTAATAATTGGGCTTGCTTGATATCGCCTTTACCTAAAGCCCGCGAAGTTAATGCTGATGCAGCAATTGACAATCCAATGGATAGCGACGCCAGAAAAAACAAAATAGTACCAGCATAGCCTACTGCTGCGGCTAGTTCTTTATGCCCTAATTGTGAGATGTAAAACAAGTTGAGTACATCCACAAAAAAAACCGCAATTAAACCAGCGCAGCCAGCCGCTGACATGGTTAAGACATGGCGCAATATGGAGCCTTGGGTGAATTTAGCAGGAATAGAGGGTGTAGTTGACATAAAAATGAAGTGTAAAAATGGTGTTGGTCAAATATTGACTTATAAATTTACTATTATTTTAATAATGGGAGTTGCTATTGGTTTGAATAGTCATTAGGTCTTCATTCAAAACGGTTGGTCATTTTTTAGAGTCTTTTTATTTTCTAGCTTTCAAGCCAGGCCAAGGCAAGAGCAGGAAGTTCAATTATCGACAAGATCCAAACACGCTAGAAACTCATATTGATAACGCATAGACTCAATAAAACCATTTTTTAATACCCTCATCTCCTATGAAACTTTTATTTCAGTTTTTTAAGGTACTCATTTCAATCTGTTTACTTCAAAGTTTGGCTGTACAAGCTACCACAGAAGCATAGATAAACGCCTTAATTGACAATTTAGAATTTAAAAAAACCATTAAAACACAAGTGCTTGAGCTTAATCGGTACGAGATAGAAAAAACAAGTGCACAATAGACTCCTCAGCAAAAAGAGCATTTTCTCAAATTGCTTGCTGACATGGGGAGTAAATTAGAATGGGATGAGATTGGTCTTGATTCCATTTAAGTTTACAGCTTGAATTTCAATGAAAAACAAATTGATGTTTTCAATAATTTTTTTAAAAGTCTAGCAGGTAAAGTCTATAAAGATCAATACTAATATATGGATTTACCGTACAAAATTATGCTTGAAAAACATATTAACGAATTATTAAAAAATTTTATTGATAATCCTAATGCCTTACTTCCAAAAATAAGATTATCAAGTCAACTAGACAAACAAGCTTACGAATTAATTTCTTTGTTGATGGATGATAATAAGAAAGAGGAGTTTAATAATTCTAAAAAGCCTTTAAATGAAATGGTTCAAAATGTCGCAAAGGCCAAACGAATGAATCATTTTAATGATGCATTTTCGCTTGAACCAATTAATTGGCGCAGTGCTAAAGTTTTATCAGAGAAAATTTCTCTCGAGGAAATAAGTTTACTTTTCTTCGCAGTCAAAGACAAAAAATTCAGAATAACTTAAAAACTTTAGATGTTGTTAGTACAAGCTATGGCAATTATAGGCAACAAAAGTTTATGCAAGATTAGGAGTTCTTGGCGCTTGCGCAAAAAACTGTAGATCCCTCAAGCTCAGACTAGTCTTTACATTGTCACACAAGCCCTCTATACTGATTTTTTTGTTCAATCTAATAGGGGCCTTGTCAATGAAGTCGATATGGATGAAGTCAGCCTGCGCAATTGTCGCAATGATGTGTTTTTCAGTGCAAGCTCAAACGGCTGCACCTGCTCCCAATACCACGGGGCCTACTGCTGCTGGCACCAATAATTTATTAATTGCATCGGTTGCCTGGAAACAAACTGCTGCCGAATATCGTGCCCTTTATTACCAAGGCTACAACTTAGCTAAATTTCGAGTAGAGCAAGCAATTGCTAAACGCAAAGCAGGCGATAAACCATTGGCGGTCGTTACTGATCTTGATGACACTGTTTTATTACCTTTGCCTTATTGGGGTCATTTAATCAATCAAAATAAAGATTTCTTTGATGATCCTATTTGGGATGCTTGGATTCCCAAAAATCAAATGGTAGTAGCCCCTGGTGCTTTAGAGTTTTTTAAATTTTGTGAAGCCAATGGAGTAGAGGTTTATTATGTGAGCAGTCGTGACCAAGGCGATAAAACACTAGAGTACGGTATTAACCATGTAAAAGTAGCGGGCCTGCCTTATGCCGATGCCAATCATGTGACTATTTTGCGTGAGTCTTCCAATAAAGAAAAACGTCAGGATGAAATTGCCAAAGCTTTTGATGTGGTGGTATTTTTAGGTGATAACCTTAATGATTTTCGTCGTAAGTACTATACCAAAAATGTAGATGAGCGCATTCAATTAATGGAAGAAGATAAAGCCAAATATGGGAGTAACTATATTTTGTTTCCTAACCCAACCGATGGTCACTGGATGAGAGCTATTTTTGGCGATAGCGAGCCGCCTCCTAGCGATGCCAATCGTGAGATCTTTAAAAAGGCAGCGACTCGTCAAGCGTGGGATGGTAAATAACCCCTTTTTCGTTTTTTGTTAACGGTAATGAAAAAACCAAGTCTTTTTTAGGCTTGGTTTTTGGTAGAACTAAGTTTTGTATGATGAGGATGTTTCTGACGTACGAATGGTCTCTAACCATTTTGAATTTACCCTTAATTTTTTCGCAGTAGTAGATGCGGGCGCCACGACCCGCCAAAATGGACAGACTTGATGAATAGATTGACCGTGCTCTAATTCGTCACATGCATTTTCAGCCACAATTCTTAAAAATATTCCGGTGCTCACTGGGCATGTGGCATCGGCTTGATGTAAGCGGGCTAAATTTTTTCTTAGCTGTGCAGGGCTTAATGTGCTACCTGCAGGAACTTGAGTTAGAAGATATTGATGTATTTCTAGTGGACTAGAAATTAATAATTTGCATCCTATGGGCAGTCCAGAAAATGGTTTTTCTAAGATACTAATATGGGGCTTACCAGTTAAAAGTTTTTCGGCCCATGATTTTTTTTTAGTACTCATTTTGACTCTCTTTGATAGCGAGATATTAACTAGTCGGATTGTGTAAATCTTTTAGACATTTAGCAAATAGTTGTGTGGTTCTTGAGGCTTGAGGTGAGCGTCTTACGATAGATAAAAACTCACATCGGTACTGAAATACAGAGGGGTTAATGGCCTGCATTAACCCTTTTTCGATAAATGCATAAGCATAATGATTGGGTAAAAAACCTAAAAATTGTCCACTTAAAATGAGTGTAGCCACACCTTCTTGGTCAAAAGCAGTGGCTTTTCGGCTAAGCCTTACTTGTTGGCTAATTTCCATATTAGGTGAGTGGTAACCTAAGCCTGCAAAATGAAAAGCTCGTAAACTTTCCCAATCTTTTGGATAAAGGTCTTCTTGATTAAACAAACTATGTTGTTGGCCAGCGTACAAATACATGGTTTCATCAAATAAGTTTTCATATTCAAGTGAGTCAGATTTTCTGTGACCAGGAATTACACCAATTTGAAAACGCCCATTCATAATGCCAGTTTCAATTGCATTAATTGGGGCAACATGTAATTGCAAATTCACATCAGGTGCAAGTTGGCAAAACAGGGCAATCGCTTGATTGATTTTAGAGGTGGGATTGCTGGCTGTTTTATCAAATAAAGCAATATGCAATTGTCCTGCCATATGTTGATGAATTTCATCTACACCAGTTCTAAAGGCATCGGTGGCAGCCAACAAAGACAGGGTTTGGGCATAAATTTGTTCACCTTCTTGAGTGAGTGAAAACCCACCTCGACCACGCCGACACAAAGCCAAACCTAAGCGAATTTCTAAATCTTTTACATGCCGACTAATGGTAGAAATACCAATATTGAGTTCTAATTCGGCTGCAGCCATACCGCCACAATCGACTACTGCTTTAAATACACGTAATAAACGCATATCCATATCACTTATTTGTCCCACTTGACTTCGTTTTTTTAGTTTCATAAATTACTAACTAAGGTTTGATAATTCATACTTTATAAGAGTATCACAAAACCTCACAATCAGTCACATAGTTATTTTATTGAAATAAGGAGACGATCATGGATTTAAAAGACAGTCAGCATTTGGGCAAAACCCAAGCCCAAATTGATTTTCCAGCTTCACACCTTGAAGCGCATTGGATGCCCTATACAGGTAACCGTCAATTTAAAGCGAATCCGCGCATCATGGTGAGTGCTGAAGGTTGTTATTACACCGATAGCAATGGTCGCAAAATCCTAGATGGATTATCAGGTTTGTGGTGTACGGGTTTGGGCCATGGTAATCGCCAAATTACCGAGGCTGTCTCTCAGCAAATTGGTAAATTAGATTATTCGCCTGCCTTCCAGTTTGGTCATCCTTTATCTTTTGAATTGGCTAACCGCATTAAAGAGTTAACTCCTGCAGGTTTAGATCATGTGTTTTTTACCGGTTCTGGTTCTGAGTCCGCCGATACTTCATTAAAAATGGCTAGGGCCTATTGGCGCGCCAAAGGTCAGGGCACTAAAACCCGTTTTATTGGTCGTGAAAAAGGTTATCACGGTGTTAATTTTGGTGGTATTTCGGTGGGCGGTATTGTGGCCAACCGCAAAACCTTTGGTCAAGGTGTAGAGGCCGATCATTTACCCCATACCCAATTAGCCAGCAATGCGTTTTCTAAAGGCATGGCAGAAAAAGGCGTTGAGTTAGCTGATGAGTTATTACGTTTAATTGCGCTGCACGATGCCTCTAATATTGCAGCCGTTATTGTTGAGCCTTTCTCTGGTTCTGCGGGTGTGGTCATTCCACCTAAAGGCTATTTGCAACGTTTACGTCAAATCTGTACCGATAACAATATTTTGTTGATATTTGATGAGGTGATTACTGGTTTTGGTCGTTGTGGTGCATATACCGGCGCTGAATCTTTTGGTGTCACCCCAGACATTTTAAATTTTGCCAAACAAGTGACTAATGGTTCTCAACCATTGGGCGGTGTAGTGGTCAGCGATGAGATTTACAACACCTTTATGCAACAAGACTTACCCGATTACATGCTTGAATTTGCACATGGCTACACTTATTCCGCACATCCAGTCGCTTGTGCGGCAGGTATTGCAGGTTTAGATGTGCTCGTTAAAGAGGATATGGTGAACCGTGTTAAAAATTTGGCACCGTATTTTGAAGAGGCAGTACATAGTTTAAAAGGTACACAACATATCACCGATATTCGTAACTATGGCTTAGCCGCAGGCTTTACCATTGCCTCGTTGCCAGGTGAGCCAGCTAAGCGTCCGTATCAAATTGCCATGAAATGCCTAGAAAAAGGTTTTTATGTGCGCTATGGTGGCGACACTATTCAATTAGCACCACCATTTATTATTGAAAAGCATGAAATTGACAGCTTGATTAATGCTTTAGGCGAAGCGATTCGTGAAATTGCTTAAGTTTTAATCAAGTTTGAATTAATCGACAAAGGGGGGTAGTTAGTCATTTTTCTAGTGATTCTAGTAATGAAGGGCGCTCTCCCCATGGTCTCTTTTTATCTTATTTTTATCTTTATTTTTTACTTCGGTACCTTTATTCATGACAGCAACACTTCCCACCATCGGCCATTTGATTGACGGCAAAATTGTTAACGGTGGCACAAGACAACAAGATGTTTTTAATCCTGCCACTGGCAAAGTAGAAAAACGATTGCAATTGGCTGACCTTGCCACGGTAGATGCAGCGATTGCCTCGGCTCACGCCGCATATCCTGCCTGGCGTGCAACTCCACCCCTTAAGCGTGCGCGGGTAATGAGTAATTTAAAAGTATTGCTCGAACAAAATGCAGACAAAATTGCTACTTTAATTACTGCTGAACATGGCAAAGTATTGCCTGACGCGATGGGTGAATTACAACGTGGCATTGAAAACGTCGAATACGCTAGTTATGCCCCCGAGTTGTTAAAAGGGGAACATAGTCGTAATGTGGGTCCTAATATCGACTCATGGAGCGAGTTTCAACCTTTGGGTGTCACTGCCGGGATTACGCCATTTAACTTCCCTGCTATGGTGCCTTTATGGATGTGGCCAATGGCAATTGCTTGTGGCAACACCTTTATTTTAAAACCCTCAGAGCGTGACCCTTCATCTGCCCTATTAATTGCGCAATTAGCACTTGAAGCAGGCTTGCCACCCGGTGTTTTAAATGTGGTCAATGGCGACAAAGAAACCGTAGATGCTTTATTAACCGACACACGTATTTTTGCGGTTAGTTTTGTGGGTTCTACTCCTATTGCCGAATATGTTTATAGTACTGGCAGTGCGCATGGTAAACGGGTACAAGCCTTGGGTGGTGCTAAAAACCATGCAGTGGTCATGCCCGATGCCGACATCGCTAATGCAGTGAGTGCCATGATGGGTGCTGCTTACGGTTCTTGCGGTGAGCGTTGTATGGCAGTGCCATTAATTGTTGCAATTGGCGATGAAGTGGCAGATGCCATGATTACTGGTTTAAAAACAGAAATTGCCAAAATGAAAGTAGGCCCAGGCACTGACGTAAGCAACGATATGGGCCCATTGGTGACTCAACCACACTTTGAAAAAGTCAAAGCATACGTAGATCAAGGTGTGGCAGAAGGTGCTGATTTAATTGTGGATGGTCGTGGTGTGTCGATTCCTGGCCACGAACAAGGTTACTTCCTAGGTCCTTGTTTATTTGATAATGTCAAACCTGGCATGGTGATTTACCAAGAAGAAATTTTTGGCCCTGTGTTAGGTATTGTGCGTGCTCAAAACTTGCAACAAGCCATGGATATGATTAATGCCCATGAGTATGGCAATGGCACTTGTATTTTTACACGTGACGGCGAAGCGGCTAGGTATTTCACTGACAATATTTTGGTGGGTATGGTAGGTGTGAACGTGCCTTTACCTGTGCCAGTTGCCTATCATTCATTTGGTGGTTGGAAGCGCTCATTGTTTGGTGACTTACATGCTTATGGCCCAGACGCTGTACGTTTTTATACTAAGCGCAAAACCATTACCCAGCGTTGGCCATCAGCCGGTGTGCGCGAAGGGGCTATGTTTAGTTTCCCTTCTAATCGATAAAATTTCCAACTTTTAGTTGGTTTAAAAGGCCTGAGTTCTTCAATGACGCAGGCCTTTTTTATTATTTTTTTGGAGTCGCTCTTTTACGTGCCACTTTAGTCGTATTGGTTTCTTGGCTACTATCATTGACACTGCTGTTGGTAGTACTGGTTTTGCGAGTTCGTGTTTTTTTGGGTTGGTCTTGGGCTGGCGTAGCATGATCTGCTTGTGCTACGGCGGCAGATGCTGTGGCAGCATTCGCCACCTCTGCGAGTACTTGGGCTTGGGCCAAAGCTTGTTCTTGAGCTAGGGCTGCCGCTTTTTCTGATTGTTCTTGAATATCTTTTAATGTGGCACTAGCAATTTGACCAAATTGTTCGGTGATACCATTCCACCAAGCCATTGGGTCAACAATGCTTTTATTTTCTTCGGCTGCAGCTTTAGAGTTTTCGGTTGGTGAGGCGGGTTCTTCTTTTGGAGCGTCTTTTTTTGTCGCTGACTGAAAATCGTAATGACTAGTGGATTCTTTATTTGAACTTGAATCGGTAGGCATTTTAGGGGTAAATGCTTTAGCCATATCGGCCATTGAGAAATTCATACTTTCAAGTGTGCTAATAGTCATTTTTTGTACTTCAAGCGCTTGAATAGTGGCCTTTAAGCCCATTAAGTTTTGTTCTAGCCAAAACTGAACCGACTTTAACTCTTCAATTCTTTTATTAATGTCTTCAACGCTTAAAGTAGGTGCAATCCATTGTGAGACGGCAGCCATAGGATTGCCAGAATTAATATTGGTGTTTTGACTGGCCAGATTTTTTAAAAAATCAAACCCAGGAATCATATTACCAAAGCCAGCGTTGTTTGTATTACTCATGAGAATGAATCCTTAATTATTCAATTTATGCTATTCCTAAACAGCAGTATGCCAGTACTAGCTTACACCAGTATCACTATAAAATAATTCGAATAAAAAAGCTTGCGATTGTGCGTAATTTTTAGTTACGACTCTTTATGTCGTTGCTGAAAAGTGGTTTAAGGTGCTGATTCTTCTAGGGTAAAGGGAATTCTTTGGATAAGTTCCATTGCTTCTTTTTGACCATTTTTTTGTCCTGGTACAAAACGCCAATGCTCGCTAACTTGCCTGATAGCTGCATCGTCTAATCTAGCAAAACCACTAGTTTTGACCAAACGAACTTGACTCGGTTGACCATCAATGTCTACCCAAATAGATAAAACCACTACACCTTGTTCACCTAATTCACGGCTTCTTTTAGGATAAATCGGTTTGGGATTTTGTAGGTGAGCTGCAAAAGCATCGGGCTTTTCTATTTTGACTACTGGATTTGGAGTTGCACCAGTAGATTGCTTAGTAAAGGTGTTGTTGGCGTTGTGGCTACTGGTAGGTGCTGTGATAGTGGTCTGAGAGCCAGGAGTTGCCACATTATTATTGCTTGCCACTGCACTTAGTGGGCTGGCAGAATCGGTTTTTACTATAGATGAGGCCACTTGAGTCGAAGGCACAAGCCGAGTGGGAGTCGACACCTTTATAGAGGGGGCTACCTTGCTTACTAACTTGGTTTTTGTAATGGGTTCAATTGGATTGTCCGAGCGCTTAGAAGGGGTTTGGGGTAAAGTTGCTGGCGATATAGATAAAGCCGATGTTGGGGCTAAAGCAGGGATCAGCACAATTTGTATCACTTGGTTGGGTGTTTGTGCTTTTAAATATCTAAGTTGCCATTGGCTTACCCAGCAAAATAGTATCCCATGTATAAGAATGATGCTTATACACACCGTAGCAATCAAGTTACCTTTAATAGGGGATTCGGGCTTATCTGTTTTCACAAATTAACAATTATTTAAATTTTTTTAAAAATTAGGCGAAATTTGAATATTGATTACAATAAAAAAAACGAAGTCATATAAACTATAAATTAACTGATCCGTTTATTTGTGAGTAACTTTGATGTCTAAATTGTTTTTTTATACGATGGTGGGGGTTAGTCTTGCACAAGCTCAAACTTCTGTACAAGCCACACCCTTTACTACTAACGAAGTATTAGCGAGCACATCAGATGCTCAGCAAGAATTTGCCTTAGATAGCATCGCCAATCTCCATCAGCGCAACGGTGAACTTTATAACCCACAAATTGCCGCCTGTATTCCTGGTCAAGAAGATGTGATTTTTCCAAAACAACAAGTTTGGAGCAGGGTTCAATTTTCTGATTTAGAAAATCGGCTTGATCAAGCCAAAAGTCAACATCAGTCTAGGCAAATTCAAGTGGGAGCTGATTTAAAAAGATCATTTAACCCCAGTAATCAGAGTCGCCAAACTGCTGGAGTGATGCTCTCTATTGGCCAGACCAATTCTACCCTTGATTCTAATCCGAGTGTATTACCGAATCAAAACCGCATTAGCCCAGAAGTACAAGCCCAACAACAGGCGGTAGGTGTTTATTACACTCACTACACCCTTAATGGGGAATATGTCAATACAGTGGCACAGTGGAGTCAGTCAACAGCCAAAACCACTCGAGACATTTCAGTGGGTAGTCAAAAATCAAATACCCTAAGTGCTTCGGTACAGTGGGGTAAGCCTCACAAAATTCGCAGGTCCAATTGGTTGCTCGAACCACAAGTACAAGTGACAGTGGCTCACACTCAATCTCAATCGGGTACTGGTAACGCAAGTAGTCTGGCGGCTTCGGATTTGACCTTATTAAGAGCCAAAATTGGTGGTCGAGCTACATGGAATGGAGATGTACCTGAGCTTAGTAGCCGACTCACGATCGGAGAGTCTGATTGGCGACCTACTACTTTTTATTTGGCCGCCTATATTGCTCAAGATATTGTGGTATCTCAAGCTAGCCGTGCTCAATTGGCGGCACAAGATATTGAACTCAAACAAAAACCATGGTTGGAGTGGGTGGCTGGCGTTCAACAACCCATACGAGAGGGTAGTTATTTATATGGTCAAGTGGTTTATCAAAAAAGTTTAAGCGGTGGGGCGCGTCAAGGCTTAGGTGGTAATATTGGCTTGAGAGTGAATTGGTAATTCAACCATTGGCTTTGTATTTTTTGCTAAAGTGCTATGACGCATTACAGGTTTGCACAAGGCAAGTCGCAATTCTTGAAAAACGGGTGGCATCAATTCAAATAAATGGACCTGTAAGAAAGGCACTATAACAATTGCTGTCATATCTGTTTTATTATTTTTTGTCTTGAAAATTGTATATGCAAAGTCTTTTCCATTTGGCTATTCATGTTTTAGACCTAGATAGAGCTAGGCATTTTTATGGTGAAGTGTTAGGTTGCCTTGAAGGACGTAGTACCCACACATGGGTCGATTTTAATTTTTTTGGGCATCAGCTTTCTTTGCATTTAGGTCAACCATTTGTGACAACTAACACCGGAAAAGTCGGTGAGCATTTAGTGCCTATGCCGCATTTTGGTCTTGTCCTACCACTTGATCATTGGCAAACTTTGGTGCAACGACTAAAAGATAAAAATATGAACTTTGTGTTAGAGCCTCATTGTCGTTTCAAAGGACAAGCTGGCGAACAATGGACGATGTTTTTTTTAGACCCATTTGGTAACCCGATAGAGGTAAAAGGATTTGCTAGTTTTGATGGTGTGTACGAACATTAAGTCTGCCTTGACAAACTAGTATCACCTTTGTAAGGTGGTTTTAAAAGGTGAATCAGTTAGGCTTGTTGAACAACTGCAGTTAATCCACCCAGTCATTTTTTAGCGCCTTGTTGATTAACAAGGCGCTCTATTAAAAGTCTTATAAAAATAAGCTATCCATGATGAATTACACTTTTGCTTCTGCCACGATTTTATTAATTTTAATTACTGATCCAATCGGTAATATTCCAATTTTTGCGAATGCACTTCAACATGTTTCACCCGAGCGCAGGCCATGGGTGATTTTGCGAGAAGTGATGATTGCTTTTGTCTTGTTGCTGAGTTTTATGTTTGTGGGTGAGAGCTTTTTGCGCCTCATGAATTTGAGTGAACTAGCTTTGCAAATTGGTGGTGGTGTGATTTTATTTTTAATTGCTTTACGTATGGTGTTTCCACCACCTGCAAGCGATGAGCCTGAGACTCGTGAAGAGCCCTTAATTGTGCCTTTGGCTATACCTGCGATTGCAGGCCCTTCTGCATTAGCTACAGTTTTGTTATTGGTCTCACAAGCACCAGAGCGCAGGGTTGAATGGATTGCTGCCTTGTGTGTCACTATGTCGGTAAGTGCAGTAGTGCTTGTTTTGTCAGAACGAATTCAAAGAGTAGTAGGTAAACGTTTTGTAATGGCACTAGAGCGTTTAATGGGGCTGGTACTGGTTTCTGTTTCAATTGAAATGTTATTAAAAGGTATTAAAACATTTTCGATGCAGCTATAAATTAAGATAGCTACTATTTTCATAGTATTTTGGTGGTGATTTTAGCTAAGGTGTTAATAATTGGCTTGGTCATTTTTGGCAATGACCATGGCTGGTAAAACAGGCATGACATTCATTTTTAATTCAAATAAACAGCATAGTCCAGTTCAGAAGATTTTAGTACTATGCTGTTGTTTGGCTATGTATTTGCTCATTTGCTCATTTGCTGATGTTGCTTGTTGTGTTGACAATAGCTTCATGACTGTCTTGAATCGTCAACTCTATTGCACCAAATAGACTTTGCCCCGTGTTGTCTTTGATTTCAGTTTTAATGACATCATTGAATCGGTAAAACTCGCTTAAGGCATCGACATTTTGATGCTTTTGAATCGCACGTTTTTCTGCAATAGATGAAAAACAAGCACTCAGATCAGTTTGCTTTTTAATAGTTTCAGGCAACTGAGTAATAGGACCGCAGCTCAAAATAGTACCAGCAGATAATACACGAGTGCTTGCCGCAATTGATATTAATTGGCCAAAGTGCAACAGCATATCTTGGCTGGTATCAAAGCTCCCCGTGCGTTTGCCGTTCACATGCATTTGTAATAGAAATTTGGCTCGACCTTTTTTCCAATAGTCAGACAACTCATCTAGGCTAAGTGCTAAAGGGGCAAAACTACTACCTATACGACTTTGCATGAGTGGCCCCGACAGCTCTTTTTCTTGTTGATGTAGTTTATCAAAAACAATTTGTTGACCGAGCATTAAAAATCGAATTGATTCGATGGCTTGTTCGGGCTCACAAGCCATTTTAACATCTCCTAATAGCACTGATATTTGTGGATATAAATCCAAATCTTGTTGTTGACTAGAAATAGAGATGGTAGAGGAGGGGGCGAAAAAAGCATCACTCGCTAACTGATGGATAAAAGCGGGTGAAGATCGATAGGGTTTTAAGTTATTTCGGGTCAAAGACCTGATAAGCTGGGTTTGCGTAGATGCATCATCATTGGTATTTTCAGTGCTACTATGTGATTGAGTGAGTTGCAGTGCAGACACAAATGCAGGGCTCCACAAGTGTTGGTAAGACCTAGATAAAGGGGCTTTGCACATAGAAGCTTGAAAAGCAAAATGATATTTTGTTTTGCCAAAATTGAGCTGGTCATAGAGGTCTTGTAATTGCGGAGCTATAAAATTCCAATCTTCAAGGGCTTCTTGTAGTGTGTTCACAATTCCTGTGGTGTAATGAGCTAAAGAATTGTCTTTAGATACCATCACTAGTTGACCATTTTTTGAACCGTCTTTATAACTAGCTAGTTTCATTTTTTGAGTTCTTTTTGAATTGAAGTTGAAAAGCAAGGCTGAGCAGTATTTTATAGCTCGCAAATTGCACCCAATATGTCATGAGTTTTTGAAGATGCGGGAGGCTGAGCTTTAAAATCAGAGTTCTTTGTATGGTATTTATTAGCCAAGCTTCATTAGCTATTCAAAAGGGTGCAAAGATCTATGCTGCAAGCTCTGTAAGCATATCATGTCAAAAACACTATTTTTATTCTTACACTGGCTTTCAAAATTTATCAAGAATTGTAGTCGCTACTCAATATTCACATTTAAAATTGAATCGTAATCTTCTTTTTGAGGTTTAACTTTTAATTACTGCTCATTTATGTCATTTTTCTTTGATCAAAAATTGTTACCTAAAATTTGGCTATTCTTAGTAGTGGTAGGTGTTGTTTTTTTTCATTTTTTCCCTTTTGTAAAAAGTTGGAGTTGGCCTGTTATTACGCCAATCAAGCCAGAGAACAGTGTGGTTCAAGCCATTACATTGATTACTCCACTAGCCGACAACAAGCAAGAAGCGGTTAAAACACCAGCATTAATAAAAGCTCCGACTCCTCAACAAGTCAAACCAAAGCCTTTACCGATTACTGTAGTGACTACTGAAAACCAACAGCCTACCGAACCACCTCTACCACTGGCCTCCAATGCTCCGCA
>JALQUL010000279.1 GCA_023260735.1 Limnohabitans sp.
GGCATGCCGAATGCAGGAAAATCTACCCTCATTACAGCAGTTTCTAATGCACGCTCTAAAATTGCCGATTATCCATTCACTACATTACATCCTAATTTAGGTGTGGTGCGTGTGGGCCCAGAGCAAAGTTTTGTGGTTGCAGATTTACCTGGTTTAATTGAAGGTGCCTCCGATGGCGCTGGATTAGGTCATTTATTTTTAAGACATTTACAACGCACTCGTTTGTTGTTACATGTGGTTGATGTAGCGCCATTTGATGACGCAGTAGATCCAGTGGCTCAAGCTAAAGCTATTTTAAAAGAGCTCAAAAAATACGATTCAGACTTATTTAAGAAACCACGTTGGTTGGTGTTAAATAAAATGGATATGGTGCCCAAAGAAGAGCGAGAAAAAATTGTCGCTAACTTTGTTAAAGGTTTAAAACACAAAGGCCCAATTTTCCAAATTTCTGCTTTAACCCGAGAGGGCTGTGAACCTTTAATTCGTGAAGCCTATGCTCACTTAAAGAAAGAAGCTGACACTCGTATCAATCCAGAACCCATAGATCCTCGCTTCGCCGAATAAGCCTGGGTTTTCAACTTTCCCCCAAAAGAGATAAAGCCCAAGGTTTTATCTCTTTTTCACTATTTTCATCGCAAGCTACTCATAAATACTTTTAGCATGACACTTACTCCTGAATTTCGTACCCTTAAAGATGCCAAAAGAATTGTGGTTAAAGTGGGCTCTAGCCTAGTCACTAACGAGGGCAAAGGACTCGACGAACAAGCTATTTCACAATGGTGTGAACAACTTGCTGCCTTAAGACTCGATGGCCGAGAAGTGATTATGGTCTCAAGTGGTGCAATTGCTGAGGGGATGAAGCGTTTAGGTTGGAGCACAAGGCCTACGGCTCTTAATGAACTTCAAGCCGCAGCGGCCGTGGGCCAAATGGGTTTGGCACAAATGTATGAGTCCAAACTCAAGCAGCATGGCTTGGGATCCGCACAAGTCTTGCTCACCCATGCAGATTTAGCTGACCGTGAGCGATATTTAAATGCTCGTTCCACTCTCTTAACCTTGCTGCGTCATGGAGTTATTCCGGTCATTAATGA
>JALQUL010000044.1 GCA_023260735.1 Limnohabitans sp.
AGACTCGTTCACCAAAGGTCGTATATCACGCAAAACAAAGTCAGGTATTAAATCCGCCAAATGACTGTTAAGCACCTTAAGACTTAAAGCTTGGTTGGCATCCATGCCAGGTACAGAAATTCTCACTTTGTCTTTTACCCAACCCCAGCTATATGGCTTAGATCGCTTGTCGCATTCAATGTCTGAGTATTTTTCAGCCAAATCTTCAAGATCGCGCTGAACAGTTCTAAGACTGACCTCGTAACCAAGAGACAAGAGTCGCTCTGCCAATTTGGCAGTAGAAATTTTAGGACTACTTTTAGATGGAAGCATCGAAAGCAGATCGATTAGGCGTTGAAAGTTTTTATCCATGAAAATTATTGTACGCCAAAGCGACTATTCTTGTCGTTTGTTATTTCGTAACAAATGAGAAATAGTTGTCAAAAAACGAATCTAATTTGTCATATCTAACTTCCGAAAATCGTAAGCTCCTTAAGAAATGCCTAATAAACTTGTAGTATCAATGCTAAGGCGTATTTTTTGCTAATTTAAAAAACTACTTTTATTGCTTTTTTTCAAAACGGTAGCCTGTCAATATCAGCACCCCATCATTTTAGCTTTAGCGACTTGGTAAAATTATGCAGTGCTAGATAACTCAGGAAATAATACTTCTGTATAACCAAATTGTGTGAAGTCTTTTACTCGCATGGGATAAAGTTTGCCCCACAAGTGATCACACTCATGCTGCACCACTCTAGCATGAAAACCAGTTACGTATTTGTTAATTGGCTGTCCATCTGGACTAAAACCAGTGTAATGAATATGTAAAAACCGTGGCACCACCCCTCTTAAACCAGGCACGGACAAACACCCTTCCCAACCGTCACTCAGTGGCGCATCTTGTTCCAAGCAAGCTTGCATTTGATGATTAAGAGGAGTAATAACAGGGTTACACAAAACTGTTTTAGGAACAATTGGTGCATCTGGGTAACGTGGGTTCATTTGGCCTGTGCCAAAAATAACAACTTGTAGATCAACGCCAATTTGTGGCGCAGCTAAACCAGCACCGTTAGCAGCTTGCATAGTGTCTTCTAGGTCTGCGATCAAATCTGTCAGTGCTAAACTAGCAAATTGGTGGGCTGCGACTGGTTTTGCATATGCTAATAATCGGGCATCACCCATTTTTAAAATTTCTCGAACAGCCATACAACTCTTTCTTCCAATTTTAAATTAAACTTAATTGATCTGAATCGTCATCAGCTTGCGGGGTTTGACTAGAACTTGGACTTGAACTAGAACTAATCAATGACTCTAAGGCTGCACTATTTTGGGGATTATCATCTTCACTTAGCTTTGTATCATCGCTTAAATTGCTAGTGGCATTGTTGGGTGTTAAATTGCCAGTACTATTCTGAGCACCCGTCTGGGTTTCTTGCAACATAGCATGTAATTGGCTTTGATCAATCACTGTTACACCCAAACTAATGGCTTTATCTAATTTACTACCTGCTTCTGTTCCTGCCAATAAGAAATTAGTTTTTTTGCTAACAGACCCACTCACCTTACCGCCTGCAGCCTCAATTAAGTCTTTCGCTTCATCTCGTGAAAGCGAGGGTAATGTGCCAGTAATAACGAAAGTTTTACCTAATAAGGGTCTTGGACCTTGATCGGCATTGAGCGCTTGGCCTTCAGGCCACTCAAAGCCACAATCTTTTAGTTGTTGAACTACTTCTCGGTTATGAGCTTGATCAAAAAATAAACGAATACTGCTGGCCACAATGGGTCCAACATCTGCTACTTCTAACAGCTGCGCTTCTGAGGCATTCATGATCGCATCTAGACTACCAAAATGTTTGGCCAAGGCCTTGGCAGTTGATTCACCAGCATGGCGAATCCCAAGACCAAACAAAAATCGGGGAAGGGTTGTTTTTTTAGATGCAATTAAAGCATCAATAATATTTTGTGCAGACTTTTCAGC
>JALQUL010000103.1 GCA_023260735.1 Limnohabitans sp.
CTACCAGCAATGCTAGTATAGAGTTGACCTTTTAACTGCTACTCTTTTAAATGCTACTCTTTTAACTGCTACTATTAGTTATTAGTAGAAATTTTTAAAGTCATTTTTCAAGTAAATGTTATCTCTCCTTTAATGTGCCCCGGCTGCAGCATCGGCTCCAGAATTAGCGTTAGGGCCTCCTGAGTTAGGGGCGACTATTTTTTTAGGTCTGGTAATCCACACCAAAGGAATTAAACATATAAAAATAATGGATGAGGCTAAAAATATGTCGTCAGCCGCACGGGTAAAAGCTTGCTGATCTATTATTCGATTAACCGAGGCCAATGCCTGTTCATAACTTAAACCTGAGCTGACCAAACCGTTAAGAGTATTAACTGCCACGCTATTACCCTGTTGCAAGCCCTCTACCAAATGTGCATGGTGCATAATAGCCCTGTTTTGCCAAATAGTAATGGCAATCGAGGTACCAAACGATCCGCCCACAATTCGCACAAAACTAGATAGGCCAGATGCAGAAGCGATTTTTTCTGGCGCTATGCCACTAAGAGTTAATGTAGTGAGTGGAATAAAGAAAAATGCCACAGCAATACCTTGCACAATAGTGGGAAACATTAAAGTATTAAAGTCAGTTTGTGTATTAAAGTGCGAGCGCATCCAGAGGACTAAAGCAAACACAATAAAAGCAAATGAAGTTAAAGCCCGTGGGTCAAATTTGTTGATATTTTTGCCCACCAAAGGCGACAAAATAATCGCAAATAAACCAACCGGTGCCATTAGCATACCTGCTTGGGTAGAGGTATACCCCATAAACTGTTGTAACCAAAGTGGCAATAAAACCAAGTTACCAATAAACAAACTGTAGGCCACTGACATGGCTAATGTACCGGTCCAAAAATTGCGAATTTTTAGTAGCTTAAGGTCCACAACAGGATGCTCGTCGGTTAACTCCCATGCCAAAAAGAATGCAAATCCAATTGCAGAAACTATCGCATAGGTAATAATTTCATTAGAATGAAACCAATCGAGTTCTTTGCCTTTATCTAGCATAATTTGCAAAGAGGCTACCGATACGACCAATAAAAACAAACCTACTTTATCAATGGGTAAAAGTTTAATTGGGGTTTCTCGGTCTTTAAAAATGGCCCAGGTAATAAAGGCGGCCAAAAATCCTACTGGTATGTTGATATAAAAAATCCAACCCCAATGAGCGTTATCGGTAATCCATCCCCCTAATAAGGGGCCAATTACAGGTGCCACCAAAGTAGTCATGGCCCACATCGCCATGGCCATGCCCGCTTTAATAGGCGGGTAACTCGATAATAACAAGGCTTGTGCCAACGGCATCATAGGGCCCGCCACAAAACCTTGTAATGCCCTAGCAGCGATGAGCGACTCCATATTGGGGGCTAGGCCACACAACCATGAAGCCAAGACAAATAATATGACGCTCATGACAAATAAGCGGACTTGGCCAAAGCGTTGCGACAGCCAGCCCGTTAAAGGCAGGGCAATTGCATTGGCCACACCAAAACTAGTTATCACCCATGTGCCTTGATTAGGACTGACGCCTAAATCACCGGCAATGGCTGGCAAAGACACATTCGCAATAGAAGAATCAAGCACATTCATGAAGGTTGCAGCCGACAAGGCAATGGTTCCCCACATGCGTGCACTCCCCTCTAATGGAGGGTGTGGAATGAATCGGTTAGTGGTCATTTTATTGGGCCGATTGTTTGGCTGGGACAGCAGCTAAATTGGCAGTAATAATTTTTTGTACTTCTTGTGCTGCTTGTGCATCAAAACTAAGAACTTGCTGGGCATTCGCCTCGTTCATGGCTTTGGCTTTTGCAGATTGCGCAGCATTGGCTGCTGGGTTGGTAAGGACTGCACCGGATTGATTGGTCACATCTACAATGGCTTCCATTGAAAGGCCAACACGTAAAGGATGCTCGGTGATTTGTTGTGGGTCAAGGGCAATACGAACGGGTACACGTTGTACCACTTTAATCCAGTTACCTGTTGCATTTTGTGCTGGCAACAATGAAAAAGCCGCTCCAGTGCCTGCACTTAAACCTAAAACCTTGCCCTTGTACTCTACTTTGCTACCATATAAATCAGCAATTAAAGTGACAGGCTGACCCACTCTAATTTGGCGTAATTGGACTTCTTTAAAGTTGGCATCTACCCACACATCTTGCAATGGAATAACTGCCATAAAAGGTACACCAGCAGGTACACGTTGACCAATTTGAATACTGCGCTTAGCGACATAACCGTTCGCAGGGGCAGTTATAGTGGTACGTTTTAAAGCTAAAAAGGCTTCCTTTACTTTGGCGGCTGCAATTAATACATTAGGATGAGTTTGTACATCGGTACCATCGGTCATGGACTGGTTGCTATTGAGTTGTTGCTTCGCTGCATTTACACCTGCATTAGCTGCTGTTAAATTATTTTTTGCATTAATTAATAAACTATTGGCATGTGCTAATTCTTCTTTAGAAACAGCACCTGTAGCCACCAAGGCCTGACGTCTGCTCACATCTTCTTGCGCTCTAGCCACTTCGGTTTGGGCTTTTGCAATATCGGCTTGACGCACGGCTAATTGGGCTTGTAGGGTGTTATTGTTGGCATAAACACTCCTGACCTGCCTCACTACTTGGGCTAGATTGGCTTGCGCTTGTTCTAGGGCAGTTTTAGCGTCACTTGGATCTAATTGAACTAACACTTGACCGGCTTGTACATAGTCGGTGTCATCGGCAGCAACCGATATAACTGTACCGCCAATTTGAGGAGTAATTTGAATCACATTAGCTTGTACATAAGCGTTGTCGGTGAGCTCTTGGTTACGGCCAATAAACCATTCGTAGCCACCATAAGCGAGCCCCAATAAAACCACAATTGAAATAATGCTTAGGGCTTTTTTACGTTTTGGATTTCCTGCTTGATCGGGCAATGCGTTGATAGTAGAGGTACTCATAATGTTCGTGTTTTTTGTTAAATTGAATTGAAATTAATAAAGCTTTAATTGACTATTGATGAATTTAAAAAATACGAAAAAGCGCCAATTAAGAAGATGGTCTTACACCACCAAAGGCTTTTACCAATTGGATTTGATTGTCTAGTACTTTTATTTGCAGCTCAATTTGAGCTCTGTTTGCCTCTTGCAATTGATATTGACTGCTTAAAACAATCAAGCGGTTATTAAGTCCCGATTGATAACGTTGATTAGCCAATTCATAAGCCTGTTGCAAATGGCTCAATAACTGCTGATGAGCGTTTTGTTGTTGCACTATGGCTTGCGCGGCACTAATAGGATCAGAGGCCTCTTTAAGAGCTTCTAATAACACACTGTTATATGACTCTAGGGCTATATCAAAATCAGCTGTTTTACCACCTAAGTAGGCTCTTAAACGGCCACCGTCAAACAGGGGTAATCGCACTGCAGGGCCAACCCCCACTTGGGTACTGCCAGAATCAAGTAGTTGGCTTAAACCAATACTGCTTAAGCCCAAGAAACCCACTAAATTAATATTAGGATAAAACTGTGCTTTGGTGGCTTGAATATCGGAGTTGCTGGCCTCTACCCGCCATTTTGCTACTTGAATATCGGGTCGATTGGCGAGTTCATCTAAATACAGTTGACTGGCTTGACTATTGATTTTTTTAGCTTGCTCTACAAAAGTATTGGTGTTGATAGAAATAACAAGTGAACTTTCGGGTTGTGCAGTCAGCGCTGCTAGCACATATCTTAGCGCTTGTTTTTGCTCTTGTAAAACGGCTAATTTGTATTGCAACTCTGCTTTATTGGCTTGAATTTTAAACAGTTCTGCTTGGTTATCTATGCCAGCTTTTATACGTTGGGAAAGTAAATTTTCTTGCTGCTTAATAAGCTCTGTAGTGGCTAAATAATTTTGTTGTAATAATTCGATTTTAACGAGGGATAAATAGGACTTGGCTACTTGGGCCGACAAACCTAATTGAGCAGCTTTTAACTCTGCTTGAGCCACTTGTACTTGTGCACCGCCTGCATTTAATAAGGCTTTTTGTTTGCCAAAAAAGTCGAGCTCCCAGCTAAAAGCTGCTTGTAGCGTGCTGGTAGTTAACACTGAACCGGCAATTGGAGGTGGGTAAATAGCGTTCTCACTAAACAACTGACGGGTCGCATCGAAAGAGCCGGTAGCATTGATATTTTGGCTCTGACCTAAAATACCTAAAGCCGATTGGGCTTTACGGATGCGTGCCTGGGCAATTGCCAGATTAGGATTTTGCTTGAGGGCCAAGTCAATTAATTGATTGAGTTGAGCATCTTTAAAACCCAACCAATTTTGCAGTTGCACACTACTAGGTCTTACAACAGGCGCTGTAGTTGATACGTTTTGAATGAGTGCAAAACTAGCTTCACTAGATACATTTGAGGCTAAAGCCGACGGTAATTTAAGCTGTGCAAATGGATTCACACCCGAAAAACTAGCACAGCCACTCAAGCTGCCTAATAGCACAAACGGTAATAACCAATGGGATGTTAAATACTTTTTTTGTGCATTTTTTTGATGGGGAAATTTTTCTGCTTGGAATAATTTTTGCTTCATAAAACTACTATTTAATTTATAAAAGAAATCAATTTTTTGACTCCGATAGATGGTTTACTTATGACTCATTTAACTTTGCTGGTTTTGCGCATTTTTTAAAATACGATGTAAAAATGAACTTAACTGATCAAACTCATCTTGAGAAAAATCTTTTAAATGGGCATTTTGTACCGTGCTTAATAACTGCGGAATTTGCTGCGCGGCCTCGATTCCGGCCTGAGTTAATGAAATATAAATCACTCGCCTATCGGTCTCGGAGCGCTCACGCTGAACAAGACCTTTGGCCTCTAACCTATCAAGCTTTCTGGTCATCGCGCCAGCATCTAGGTTGCATTGACGAGCTAATTCGGCAGCTGTGCATTGTTGACAGTGCAATAATTTAAAAATGGGAATCCATTGAGCATCGGTAAGGCCCGTATGCTCTATTAATGATTCAATTTGCTGACTAGTAGTGAGCAAAACTTGCTTCATTAGATAAGCAATACTGCTTTCAGGCTGGTAATTATTAGGGTCGTAAAATTGAATCATGGAAACCAAACAAAATCTTATAAAGAGAAAAACGGGAATAATAATTAACCTAATTGTTATTGTCAAAGCAATTATTGTAAAGACAATAATTGCCTAGGCAATAATATACTATTAAAAAAAGGTAATTGTTTAAAAACTACCTTTTATCTATTACAAAATGTCATTTATGCTGAAAAACCTGCCACTTTTAGAGCTTGGACAAGGTCTTGTTGTAAATCTTGCACGGCCTCTAGGCCAATACAAAAGCGCACCAAGACACCTTCACGAATAGGACTGCTCTTTAAACTACGCATACTAGGCAAGTCGTAAGGCACTACCAAACTGACAGGGCCAGCCCAGCTATAGCCTAGTTGAAACAGCTTTAAAGCGTCGCAGAAGGCATCGACTTGAGCGCTAGGAACACTTGCATCAAACACCACCGAAAACATACCTGCAGCTTTACCAATGGCATCGGTGCAAAGTGCTTTCCAATGTTGGTGACCAGGTGAGTTAGGTAAACTAGGATGCAAGACTTGCACAAATGCAGTTTGTGTAGTGGCCCACAACGCCAACTGTCTAGAGGCCAAATCATGGGCTTGGTAACGCAACACAATAGAGGGTAAACCACGCTGAACTGCCTCTATATCGTTGGCGCCCACACCAATCCCTAGGTGCATATGGCAGTTCACAATTTTGCGGTGCAGGGCTAGTTCACGAGTGCAAACACTGCCCATTAACACATCACCTCCGCCACTGGGGTATTTGGTTAAGGCATGAGCGGTAAAATCAACACCTATACCATTGCCTAAATCAAAGGCATTAAAGGCCAAACCTGCACCCCAAGTATTGTCGAGCGCACATAGCACTGATTTTTCTTTGCAAACCTTCACTAAACCGATGAGATCTGGGAATTCTAGAGTCACCGAGCCTGCAGCCTCCAACCAAACTAGTCGAGTAGCTACAGTTATTTTTTGGGCTAAATCTTGGGCATTTAAAGGATCATAAACATCCCAGCTAATACCAAAGGAGGCTAATTGTCCACTTAACATGGCTTTATTAGGACCATAAATATTATCTGGAATTAAAACCTGATCACCGGTTTTTAACAAGGCTAAATTAATCAATGACAAAGCCGACAAACCACTAGGCGCCAACACACAGTATTTGGCTCCTTCTAGGGTGGCGATTTTTTCTTCTAGTAAATAACTATTAGGAGTGCCGTGCAAGCCATAGGTATAAGCCGATTTATCTTGCCATTGACGGCTTCGCATAGCGGCTACGTTAGGGAAAAAAACAGTCGATGCTTTTTGGACCGGGGGCTGAGGCGATGCAAAATCAGCAGGAGGCTGATAGGGATGATGAATGAGCTCAGTGATAATAGTGGGAGTCAAGACTGGTGTTGAACCAGTTACAGAAGATGTGTTTGATGAGGAGCTCATGTGTGAATAATTTTTTGATTCAAATAATGAAATGATAAAGTCTAAATACCCATCAAATGATTTTAGCCCAGAGTGTTTTAAACGTCTAGCGGATGTGACATTTGAATGACTCCTCCTATCCAAGCTTAACGGTGTGCAAGGACTTTTACAGGAAAACCTATTACAACTGGCACTGGCAATTCACCCTTGGATGACATCCCATACTTGATGTCAGAATGAAAGCAGGAATCGATTAGCCTTTTGTTGTGCATAAAAAAAGCAGAGAAAACTCTCTGCTTTTTTATGGGGGACTACTTGAAAAAATTAACTTACACTGTCCATTTAGCAATTAATTGTTCTGGGCGGGTAGAATCGTAATTCTCAAATGGTTGGTGAATCCATGGGTTGGTGGCTAAAAATTCAACTGAGTAATCGGGTGTAAAAGTAGAAACTGCTTTGGTCCAAATTACGGCACTACGTAACTCGGTAACGGGCGCATAGTTGTGGCGCAATTGTTGAATCACTGCGTTAAGGGTGTGACCTGTGTCGGCAAGGTCGTCTACCAATAATACACGTCCAGCGATCTCGCCTTTTGGCGTGGTAATGTAGCGGGCAATATCGAGGTTACCTTGCTGTGTACCGGCTTCTGCTCTATAAGAACTAGTGGACATAATAGCCAAAGGTTTATCAAAGACCCTTGATAAAACATCACCAGGGCGCATACCGCCACGGGCTAAACATAAAATGGTGTCAAATTCCCAACCCGACTGATACACCTTAATGGCTAACTTTTCAATTAGATTGTGGTATTCGTCGTAGCTAACATAGAGATGTTTTCCGTCTTCAGTAAGCATGTTTTCCTTTCTGAGCGTTGTGATAAACGCGTTAGATTTGAGTTTGAGTGGGATTAAAAAATTCAACTATTGATAGAGCTTGAATTAAACCAAGTTTTAATAAAATAACAAGGCTTGGCTCGAAATAAAAGTTGAGGTAACTAGGTGTTTTGTTGTCTTATTAAAACAAGCACCCTAAGGTGCTTGCAAAAATTGTTTAATTTAGTTGCTAATAGCTAAAGCTAAATTAAAATTTTAAGCTTGGAAGGGGTCACACAATTTAATGGTGTGATCACGGTCTGGGCTAGTTGAAATGACATGGATTGGAACACCAGTAATTTCTTGAATACGATTGAGGTAAATTTGTGCATTTTTAGGCAATGCATCGTATTGAGTTACGCCTACTGATGACTCTGACCAGCCAGCTAAGGTTTCATAAATAGGAATACAACGTTCAATTTCATCTGCACCCATTGGTAATAAATCAATGGTTTCGCCATCTAATTCATAACCTACACATAATTTGAGCTCGGTTAAACCGTCTAATACATCAAGCTTGGTAATACACAAACCTGTTAAACCGTTGACCTGCGCAGAGCGTTTTAAGAGAGCAGCATCAAACCAACCACAACGACGGCTACGGCCAGTAGTCACACCTTTTTCGGCACCAATGGTGCTCATGTGATAACCAGGAGTGCCTTCTTTTTCCCATTCGAGTTCGGTAGGGAAAGGGCCGCCACCAACACGTGTGCAATAGGCTTTAGTAATACCTAAAACATAATTAAGCATGCTTGGGCCAACGCCTGTACCAGCAGCTGCATTACCAGCCACACAGTTGCTTGATGTAACGTAAGGGTAGGTACCATGGTCAACATCTAAGAACGTGCCTTGTGCACCTTCAAACAAGATGCCAGCGCCTTGCTTATAGGCTGCGTTCACTTCACGGGAAACATCGGCCATCATGGGCTTAATGATTTCTGCGTGTTGCAAGGCTTCTTGATAAACCTTGTCAAAGGAGACTTTGCCATCAACAACATATGGATTTAACAAAGGACCGAAGTCCATGTTGGTAGAGCCTAAATAAGTGCTTAATACATGATTGTGTAAATCAAGCAAAGTTTGAATCTTACTGGCTAAACGCTCTGGGTGTTTTAGATCTTGTACACGTACTGCACGACGGGCAATTTTGTCTTCGTAAGCGGGACCAATACCACGGCCAGTAGTACCGATTTTTTCGACGCCAGAAGTTTCGCGAGCTTTTTCACGAGCGATATCTAAGATAGCGTGGAAAGGTAAAATAAGTGGGCAGGCTTCGCTAATACGAAGGCGTGAACGTACTTCTACGTTGGCTTTTTCTAGGCCCTCAATTTCTTCGAGTAACTTGCCAACCGATAACACCACACCGTTGCCGATATAACATTTAACGCCAGGGCGCATAATGCCACTTGGAATTAAATGAAGAGCGGTTTTAACACCGTTAATTACGAGTGTGTGGCCTGCATTGTGACCGCCTTGAAAGCGCACAACACCAGCACAGCTTTCGGTAAGCCAATCGACTAGCTTACCTTTGCCCTCGTCACCCCATTGGGTTCCGACCACTACTACGCCACGTCCTTGAGACTTTTTATCCATTTTTAAATCATCCACTAATTTGAAATCTTTGGAAAACTACCAACCCGAGCTTTAGGTGGTAATTGCAATTACTACCCACTGACCCGCTACTTGAATGAGTTGTCTATCGCATTCAAACTCATCTACTTCGGTTTCATGGCCTGGCAACATACACACTACCACCTCGCCTTTAGAGCGCAATGATTGAATGGCTACTGCCAGAACGGGATCAGAGCTCCATGGGGCTCTGATTGCGGCTTTAAGGGTTTGTGGCTGCACCACTGACACGAGGTCTTTGATGTCTAGACTAAAACCTACCGCATGACGACTGCGACCAAACACAGCGCCTACTTTGTCATAGCGACCACCACGAATGAGGGCATCTCCGGCACCCACGACATAAATGCTAAATCGTGAACCAGTGTAATAACCATATCCGCCTTGCTCGGCTAAATCAAAACTTATTTTTTTACCCTCAAGATGTGAGGCCAACCAAGCTAGATCGTCTAGGGCTTGGTTTAAAGCAGTACTTGGGGGTAAGACCTGTTTTGCTTTGTCTAGTACATTGGCTCCACCACTTAGATCAAGTAATGCCACAATGGCTTGGGCTAATTGAGGGTTTAATGTTTGGGTAATTTGATGCAAGGTGGAGGCATCTTTTTGACCCAAAGCAGAGCGAATTTGTTTAAGCAAATTAGGCTCTATGGTGTGGCCTTCAATGAGACTATTAAAAATTCTGGCGTCAGATAAATCGACGGTTAAAGCACTTAACTTTGAAGCTTTTAGACAATCTAGCGCCAATAACAAAGCTTCTAGGTCGGCTTCTCTGCCGGCATGACCGTAAATTTCAATCCCAAACTGTAATGGCTCACGACTGGCATGGGGGCGACTTGGCCTTGTGTGCACTACTGGGCCACAATAACACAAGCGGGTCACACCTTTTCGATTGAGTAGGTGTGCGTCTATGCGCGCCACTTGTGAAGTGGTGTCTGGGCGTAAGCCTAGGGTTCGACCAGAGAGTTGATCGACTAATTTAAAGGTTTGCAAATCCAGAGCCTCGCTGGCACCTGTGAGTAAAGACTCAAGGTGCTCTAGCATTGGAGGAATAACCAGTTCACAACCGTAATGACGTGCAGTGTCTAATAAAACACGGCGCAATTCTTCGATATGACGGGCTTCCTGTGGCAGGACGTCAGCAATATGATCGGGAAGTACCCACGCAGACATAGAAAAACTCTGAGTTATTAAAACGTAGATTTTACAGGTTTAAGCCCCATCTAAACTTTCAAATTGACTTTAATCTAATTTAAATTATTTGTATTGTTTAATATTTGCCAATTTTTCAAGGGTTTATATTCAATATTAAAATTGAAAAAAGCTGATAAAAGTAAAAAAACTGAATCTTTAGACGTTATTTAACAGCAAAACTCGGCAACTTCTAAAAATTATTACAAAATAGACACTTATGTGAGTAATTTGAAGCAAACAAAAAAAATCGGATTTTGACGATATTCATCAAAATCCGATTTTCAATTAAATCCAATTTAACGGTTTATTTACGTGACTTAGCCCCTGCTGGACCAGCCGATGCATCTGTAGAAGCATTACCACGCATCACTTTGAAGAACTCTGATGAGGTATCAATTACCATCACATCTGATTTTTTAGCAAAAGTGGCCTTGTAGGTCTCTAAACTTTTATAAAATTTAGCAAACTGTGGGTCTTTACCAAAAGTAGAGGCATATAAAGCTGCTGCTTGGGCATCGCCCTCACCTTTAATAATTTGTGCGTCTTTATAGGCATTGGCAATCGTAATATCACGTTGACGCTCGGCATCTGCGCGAATTTTTTCACCATCCGCACCACCAGTTGAACGTAACTCGTTGGCTACACGTTTACGCTCGGCCTCCATACGTCTATAAACTGAATCAGTAATGGCCTCAACGTAATCAATGCGGGTAATTCGCACATCGACAATTTCAATGCCCCAAGGCTTCGCACCGCCTACCGAGTTAGCTACAATTTTTTGTACATCTTGCATTACAGCTTCACGTTTTGCAGATAACAAATCTTTAACAGTGTGCTTATTAATTTGCTCTTGCACCACACCACGGACGACACGGTTGAGTTGGGTGCTACCAATATTTTCAGTGGCACCAACTTGCCTAATATACTGCGACGGGTTAACGATTCTCCAACGAACATACCAGTCAACCACTACACGTTGTTTTTCGGCAGTTTGCATGACGTCACCCTCTAAGCTGTCGAGGTTTAATAGACGTTTGTCTAGATAACGTACATTTTGAAATGGTGGAGGCATTTTGAAATGTAAACCAGGTTCAGTGACTACGTCCTTGATTTCACCCAAGGCATAAATCACACCAAATTGACGCTGGTCCACCACATATAAACAAGATGAGGCAAGGGCAATTGCTACGGCTGTACCGGTTAGTAAAAATCCAATGTTTTTCATATTGAAACCTTATTGACGTACATCACGATCACGAGATCTAGAAGTATCTCGGCTACGATCGGTGTTATTAGTGTTGTTCGTAGCAGGCGTTGTGACGGTAGCACTAGAGTTGTGAGCTGCATTAGCTGCATTTGTAGCACCATTCACCGTCACTTCAGGTGAACCGGTATTGACCGACTGAATAATTTTGTCTAATGGTAAATAAAGTAAGTTAGAGCCTTGTTTAGAGTCCACGACTACTTTAGTCACATTGTTATAGACTTGCTGCATTGCATCTAGATACAAACGGTCACGAGTGACTTGAGGTGCTTTTTGGTACTCAGTTAACACCGATTGAAAGCGTTGTGAATCACCCTCCGCTTGAGCGACGATTCTGGCTTTATAAGCGTCGGCTTCTTCTTTTAATCGAGAAGCAGCACCCACTGCACGCGGAATAACATCGTTGGCATACGCTTGCGCTTCGTTTTTAATACGCTCACCCTCTTGACCTGCTTTTAATACGTCATCGAATGCCGCTTGTACTTGTTCAGGTGGGCGAACGCCACCTTGCTGCAAGTTAATCGCTACAACTTCGACGCCAACTTTATAGCGGTCCAGAATTTTTTGCATGAGTGCACGCACTTTAGGTGCAACTTGCTCACGCTCTTCGGCGAGGGCTGCATCAAGCTTCATACCACCTAAAACTTCGCGAATTGCGGTTTCAGCCGCTTGACGAATCGCACCTTCAGGATCGGTACTTTCAAATAAGAAGGCTCTGGCATCGCTTAAACGGTATTGCACAGCAAACTTTACTTCGACAATATTTTCGTCTTGAGTTAGCATAGCCGACTCACGAAGACCAGTGGCTTTAATGATTTTATCACTGCCTACATCCAAGTTACGAATTTGCGTGACGTTAACTACCACATGCTGCTGAATAGGATATGGCAGACGGTAATTAATACCTGCTTTTACAGTGCTGTGATATTTACCAAATTGGGTAATAACGGCTTGTTGACCTTTTTGTTCATCAACAATAAAAAAACCTGTCATTAACCAAATAACGGTAACCACACCTACAACTAGGCCAACACTAAAACGACTTGGATTAGGGCCAGAGCCACCCCCCGACGAATTAGGATTGGAAGGACCTCTAGGGGCTTTACCAAACATAGCGCCAATTCGATTTTGCAACTCACGCAAAACCTCATCTAAATCGGGCTGATTTTCATCGCCTTTGTTTCTTGGATTTTGTTGATTAGGTGACTGATGGGGTTCACCATTAGGTTTATTTTCATCATCGGGACCACGACCCCAACGGGAATCGTTCAAGTTGAACATGCCCCTGACTCGGTTGAGTGAGGCCTGCCAATTAATCACACGAAAGGGAAATATCATGGGCTTAGGTGGTATAAAAGTTAACTAGATGGAGAAGAAACCATTAGATAGAGGCTTAATCTAAATAATCAATATCTTGGATTAAATCTGAATCAGATTCGGATTCTAAGGTTTTGTCAATATTATTAATTTTTTCAGGGTCTTGCTGATTGGCATCTAGTTTATCAGATTGCACAAAATCAGCGATAGCCTGTCTAAGTAAGTCAATTCCCATGTTTTGTTGGGCACTGACATAAATTCTTTTGAGTAATTGACCATCACGGTCATAAAAACCTTGTAATTGGTCTGGCTTTTTATCTTCAGGAACAGCATCTAACTTGTTAAATACCAGTAACTGCGGTATCTCGTTGGCACCGATTTCAGTTAGGACATCATTGACTTGTTCGATTTGTAATGACCATTCTGGGTTAGATGCATCAATGACATGAAGTAATAAATCGGCGTTGATAGCCTCTTGTAGGGTGGCTTGGAAAGCGGCCACTAAACCATGGGGTAAATCACGCACGAATCCCACTGTGTCAGATAATGAAACCGACGATTGGGTTTGAACCAAATACATTTGCCTAGTTGTAGTATCTAGTGTGGCAAAGAGTTGATCAGCGGCATAGGCCTGTGCTTTCACTAATGTATTAAAAAGGGTAGATTTACCAGCATTGGTATAACCCACAATAGAAATATTAAACACGTCGCGGCGTTCGCGTTGACGTCTTTGGGTATTACGTTGTTTTTTAACTTTAACTAAGCGATCTTTGATTTTTTTGATGTTTTCATTGATCATTCGCTTATCAAGTTCAATTTGGCGCTCTCCGGGGCCACCACGCATACCAATACCACCACTTTGACGCTCGAGATGACTCCAACGCCTTACTAAGCGGGTACTTAAATATTGAAGACGAGCTAACTCAACTTGTAACTTACCTTCATGACTGCGGGCTCTTTGTGCAAAAATTTGCAAAATAAGCATAATGCGGTCGTTGACCGGTAATTCGAGGGTTCGTTCTAGATTTCTTTGTTGTGCGGGGCTTAAAGACTGATCAAATAAAACCTCTGTAGCACTTAATTGTAATGCGAGTTGTTTAATTTCATCGGCTTTTCCTGAACCTACAAACAATGCGGCATCGGGGGACTTACGTTTACAAGTGATGCGACCAACAGGCTCTATCCCTGCAGTTTGAGCTAACAAGCCCAACTCTGAGAGATCAGAATCAAAACTTCCGTGACCGAAGTCAACACCGACTAAAATTGCAGTAACGATGGGCGTTTCGTCACGAGAAGTATTGCGCTGCACAGATTTATGTTGGGCTGTAGTAATAAGAAATTAACCTAAAACAGGTTCTTCTGGACGGTCAGAAGTGCGGAAGTTAACTGCACGACCTGGAACGATGGTAGAAATGGCATGTTTGTAAACCATTTGGGTCATGGTGTTTTTTAACAAAATAACATAGGCATCAAAGGACTCGATTTGGCCTTGTAATTTAATGCCGTTTACCAAATAAATGGACACTGGCACATGCTCTAAACGTAATTGGTTTAAGAATGGGTCTTGCAAGAATTGGCCTTTTGAGTTCACGATATTCTCCGTGTTGAAATAAAAATTAAGCTCTAACGATAACACAACTTATTTTAATTGAGGGTTGTGGTCGTTAAAACAAGTGGTAAAAAAAAGTTTATTAGGCAAAGCCTAGGCTTATTTGTCTTTGTAAGGGTTGCTAGCGTTTTTGAATTCGATTCTAAGTGGAGTTCCGACTAACTCAAAAGCCTTACGGAATCTTCCCTCTAAAAACCGCTTATAGGCTGCACCAACATGTTCGAGAGAATTACCATGGATCACAATAACAGGTGGATTTAAACCACCTTGGTGAGCATAACGTAATTTTGGCCTAAACATGCCACTACGGCTCGGGCTTTGGAATTGCACCGCATCTAATAACAACCGAGTAAGGATTGGAGTTGGCATTTTGCGAGTAGCTGACTCATGCGCTTTAATTAAAGAGCTCCATACAGGACCTAAGCCTTGGCGTTTTTTAGCAGAAATATAATGAATTTTAGCAAAATGCAAAAAGCTGAGTTTCACTGCTATAGAACGCTCTACTTGCTCTCGCTGGTACGCGTCTATGTTATCCCATTTGTTCACCGCCACTACGACTGATCGACCGCATTCAAGTATATAACCAGCAATATGTGCATCTTGATCTGTGACACCTTCAGTGGCATCAATCATGAGTAAAACTACATGAGCTGATTCAATCGCTTGCAAGGTTTTAACGACCGAGAATTTTTCAATGGCTTCAAACACTTTGCCACGGCGACGCAAGCCTGCCGTATCAATTAACTCAAACATTCTGCCATCTCGTTCAAATGGAACAGAAATAGCGTCTCGAGTAGTACCAGGTTGATCGAAAGCAACTAAGCGGTCTTCACCTAACAATGCATTAATAAGGGTGGATTTACCCACATTAGGACGACCCGCAACAGTTAAACGAATTGCACCTGTTTCTTCTCGTGCAGTAATGGGTTCTAAGGCAGTGTCATAACCAATAGCCTCGAATGCGGCTAATAACATTGGACGAATACCTTGACCATGGGCAGCAGAAACAGCTAAAACCGGGCCTAAACCTAAAGAGAAAAAGTCAGTGACTTGTGCGCCACTTTCCATACCTTCG
>JALQUL010000108.1 GCA_023260735.1 Limnohabitans sp.
TATTAGCAGTGCCTTGCTTAACTTTTGTGGTGACTCCTTTGTCTATGTTAGGTATTATTTGGGCCGGATTTTGGAATTGTGCAGTAATGACTATTGATTGGCTCATGCAGTTTTTAGAGGTCTTGTCGCAGTTGTCTTGGGCCGTCCTAGAACTTCCTGCTGCCCCTTGGTATTGGAGTGCTTTAGCCACTGTTGCTTTGGGCTTTATTGCCATGCCAATTGCATGGCAGTGGCGTTTGGCTCTTCTGCCTTGTTTGTTACCTGCTTTGTTATGGCAAGTCAAAACGCCAGAGCACCAGCAATTTGATTTATGGGCACTAGATATTGGCCAAGGTAATGGTTTGGTAGTCAGAACTAAAAATCATAGTTTAATTTATGATACTGGGCCGGCCTATTTAAATGACACCGATGCAGGCCAAAGAGTCGTATTACCGTTTTTAAAATATTTGGCTCTGCAAGCTGATTTATTAGTATTGAGTCATCAAGATATAGATCATTCGGGTGGCGCTGCTTCGGTGCTCAAAGCTCAAACTAAAGCACAGTTTTTAAGCTCTTTGCCAGAGGGTCATGATTTAGCCCAATTAAGGTCGGTACAGCGCTGTGGAGTTGGGTTTGACTCGTCTGCTTCTGGTCTAGTCAATCCTAATCGATGGACTTGGGATGGAGTTGATTTTGAAATTCTTCATCCCTTGGCCTCCGACTATACTAAAACTTTAAGTCCCAATGCAGTAAGTTGTGTACTTAAAATTAGTAACCAACAGCAGGTGGTTTTATTGGTAGGTGATATTGAAAAAGAGCAAGAGGCGCAATTGCTCGCGCGCCATGCTAACGCTCAATCTTCTAACGCTCATTCACAAGATGTTTTAAAAGCCAATGTTTTGCTGGTACCTCATCATGGTAGTAAAACTTCATCAACGGCTGCTTTTTTACAGGCCGTAAAACCTCGTTTTGCTTTGGTACAAGCGGGCTACCGTAATCGTTACGGTCATCCTGCACCAGTGGTAAGCGAGCGTTACCAACAGCAGGGTATTGAACTTATTACCAGCCCTCAATGTGGTGCAGCTTATTGGAGTAGTGCATTACCTGCACAAATACAGTGCTACCGCGAGCAGGCACGGCGTTATTGGCATCATTCCATCCCGCCTTAATTCTTTTTCTCACCCCAAATAGTCAGAACTTGAGTATTTCAATTTTTATTATTTGAGTAAAAGCGAGTCACTTTTAAAAAATAATCTGCATCATTTCATAAAACCGTTTTAAAGTTGGCTTAAATCTTGCTAAATTGTTAATATAAATGGTTTTTTGAAATTTGCTTTTGTTTTGCCTTGATTGGATTTTTTATGACGCAACACCTATTTGACGAAATGATAGCGGCAATGCCCTATCCAGAAAATTTTTCTAAAGACGCGGTGAGGCCTCACTATCAAGTTTTTAACGAATGGTTATCCAAACAATCACCTCAGCTTATGAGCCAAAGACGAGAAGAAGCAGAAACTATTTTTCGGCGTGTGGGTATTACCTTTGCAGTTTATGGTGCCAAAGATGAAGATGGTGCAGGCACCGAGCGACTCATTCCATTTGATTTAATACCACGCGTGATTCCAAGCCAAGAATGGAGCATGATGGAAAAAGGTTTGGTGCAAAGGGTGACTGCACTGAATCGTTTTATTCACGATGTGTATCACGATCAAGAAATTTTGCGTGCGGGTATTGTGCCTCGTGACCAAATTATCAACAACGCACAGTATCGACCTGAAATGCAGGGGGTAAACGTTACACGAAATATTTATTCACATATTTCTGGAATTGATATTGTGCGAGCTCCAGATAGCAGTGGCAACGGAGAATATTTTGTATTAGAAGATAATTTGCGTGTGCCAAGTGGCGTTAGTTATATGCTGGAAAATCGCAAAATGATGATGCGCCTATTTCCTGATTTATTTGCCCAGCACCGCATTGCCCCAGTGGCGCATTACCCCGATTTATTACTCGAAACGTTAAGAGCAAGTGCCCCTGATACGGCGGCGGACCCTGTAGTAGTGGTGTTAACGCCAGGCATGTATAACAGCGCTTATTTTGAACATGCTTTTTTAGCCCAACAAATGGGTGTGGAGTTGGTGGAGGGACAAGATTTATTTGTTCGTGACCGTTTTGTGTATATGCGTACTACCCGTGGCCCCCGCAGAGTAGATGTGATTTACCGCCGAGTCGATGATGATTATCTTGACCCCTTAATGTTTAAACCCAATTCCACATTAGGCTGTCCGGGTTTAATGGATGCTTATCGTAGTGGGCATGTGGCTATTTGTAATGCTGTGGGTACTGGAATTGCAGACGATAAATCTATTTATCCTTATGTGCCAAAAATGATTGAGTTTTACTTAGGTGAAAAACCAATCTTATCGAATGTACCCACCTTTCAATGCCGTCAGGCAGATGATCTAGCCTATACCCTAGCTAATTTAAAAGATTTGGTGGTTAAAGAAGTGCATGGTGCAGGAGGTTATGGCATGTTGGTGGGGCCAGCTGCCAGCCAACAAGAAATTGAAGATTTTAGAGCTGCACTCATCGCAGATCCTAGTCGCTATATCGCTCAGCCTACCCTTAGTTTGTCTTCTTGCCCTACTTATGTAGAGTCCGGAATTGCGCCTCGTCATATTGATTTACGCCCCTTTGTGTTAAGTGGTAAAACAGTTCAAATGGCAGCTGGTGGTTTAACTCGTGTGGCCTTAAAAGAGGGCTCATTGGTGGTGAACTCATCACAAGGTGGTGGCACTAAAGATACCTGGGTATTAGAAGCCAACGATAGCCAAGTGCATAGACCGCCGCCTGCATTTTTAAGCACTCAGCAACATATGCAATCTTCCTCCTCCTCAATGGATTCAGCCTCATCGCTTTAAGCAAAAAAATTAAAACAATAAAGGAAATAATATGTTATCTCGTACCGCTGATCATTTATTTTGGATGTCTCGATATACCGAGCGGGCAGAAAATACTGCTAGGATGTTAGATGTGGGTTACCAGTCTTCTTTTTTGCCACAAAGCCCTTATTTGGTTCATTTAGGTTGGCAGGGTTTATTGTCGATTAGTGAGTTGTTACCTGCCTATCAACAAACCCATGGCGAAATCACCCCTACGCGGGTGATGGATTTTATGGTCAAAGATGAAAACAATCCGTCCTCTATTGCCAGTTGTTTAAAGCAAGCTCGAGAAAATGCAAGGGCAGTGCGAGGCACTTTAACCACCGAGGTTTGGGAAACTCTTAATCAAACTTGGTTGGAGTGTAGTCGTAAATTAAAATCGGGAGAATTTGAAGCGGACCCTAGTCAATTTTTGGAATGGGTGAAGTTTAGATCTCATTTATCAAGAGGCGTATTAGTCGGTACCATGTTAATGGATGAGTCTTTGCACTTTAGTCGATTAGGGACGTTTTTAGAGCGTGCAGACAACACCGCTAGGTTGGTGGATGTGAAATTCCACGCCCTCGATCACGATTTTTTAAGTGCCAATTATTCGACCGAAAATGCCACTGAAAAAGATCAAGAATATGATTTTTATCACTGGAGCGCAGTGCTGCGAAGTGTGAGTGGTTTTGAAATTTATCGTAAGGTGTACCGAGATGTGATTAAGCCAGAGCGAGTGGCTGAATTGTTATTGCTCCGGCCCGATATGCCCCGTTCATTGGCGGCAAGTTTGGCCGGTGTAGTAGAGAATTTAAACCTAGTGGCCAATGAGCAATCCGCTGAAACCATTCGCCGTGCAGGCAAATTACACGCAGAGCTACAATACGGCAGAATTGATGAAATTTTAGCCACCGGTTTACATGCGTATTTAACCCATTTCTTAGATCGAGTGAATGATTTGGGTTCTAGAGTAAGCCGAGATTTTTTAAATAATACGCCTTTGTAAATAGTTCAAAAAAGCAGCGATCTACTGCTTTTTTGAGATGAATGTGTCGTCCTTTAGAATAGCGTTTTTAAAGCTTGTTAAAAGCCACTACTTTAGTTTTTAAAGGACGATGCTTCCATGATGAATACCCCCCTTAGTAAGCCCCAGCATAAGACTGTTTTTGTTGGTCTGTTAGTCGTCTTGGTGGCTACTTCTAGTGGCAGTTTGCTGGCGCAAGAGGTTAATACGAATCAAGTCTCTAGTACAGCGGCTAATGACTCTAATCAAGTTGCTCCTTTGCTTGCCTCTACTAATGGCAATACCTCCACTCAAAGTACAAGACCTTGGATAAGTCTAGGCGGAGTTTCGTATCATTTGCAAAGAGCCAATGAGTTCAATCAAACCAATCTTGGTATAGGTGTAGAGTGGCCGGTACAAGCCCCTTGGACTTATGAAACTCGTATTGCTTTTGGTGGATTTAAAAATAGCGAAAATCAAAGATCGCTTTATGCAGGAGCTTTTATTTTTCCTTTGAGTAGTGCTTCGGGTCAATTCAAAGCGGGCGCATTATTGGGCATGATTGATGGCTATAAAGGCGCTAATACTGGCGGATTTTTTCCTTTAGCAGTGCCTACCATCTCCTATGAAACTGGGCATATTGGAGCTAATTTATTTTTAATCCCACCAGTTTCAACTATACCGCCCACTTTGGCTGTGCAATTAAAATTTCGGTTTTAAGATTGAGTATTATTGAGGGCTGGTATTACAAATACTTCCATTATTTTAAGCACACCAATATCAAGCTATTCGAATAGACTGCTTACAATCCATTATTCAAGTTAAAAGATCGGTTCTATTGTGGCAAAAGCTAAATCTAATTTCAGTTGTCAAGAGTGTGGGGGTACTTCTACCAAATGGCAGGGCAAATGTCCTAATTGCGGCGCTTGGAATACCCTTGTAGAAGGCGTGGCCGAAGTGACAAGTACAGGTACGCACCGATTCACTTCGTTGGTTAGTGCTTCTGAATTAGCGGTGTTGGGCGAAATTGAGGCCAAAGACACTGACCGAACCCCCACTTCTCAAGATGAATTAGACCGTGTGTTGGGTGGTGGTTTAGTGGAGGGCGGAGTGGTATTAATTGGTGGTGACCCTGGTATTGGTAAATCGACTTTATTGTTGCAAGCTCTCGACTCCTTAGCTGCCAGACAATTTAAAACCCTTTACGTGACAGGTGAAGAAAGTGGCGCTCAGGTTTCATTACGAGCTAGGCGTTTAGGGATTGCGCATTCTTTAGTAAAAGTATTGGCAGAAACTCAGCTCGAAAAAATTCTGCATGTATTGCAAACCGAGCGGCCTCAAGTGGCAGTAATAGACTCCATTCAAACCGTGTATTCAGAAGCCTTAACCTCGGCGCCTGGATCGGTGGCGCAGGTGAGGGAGTGCGCTGCCCATTTAACTAGGGCTGCCAAAGCCATGGGTATTACGGTGATTTTAGTAGGCCATGTCACCAAAGAGGGGGCTTTAGCAGGGCCAAGGGTGTTAGAGCATATGGTCGATACCGTGCTTTATTTTGAGGGCGACACCCACAGCAGTTTTAGATTAATTCGTGCTATTAAAAATCGTTTTGGTGCAGTCAATGAAATTGGTGTTTTTGCCATGACCGAAAAAGGTTTAAAAGGCGTAAGCAACCCTAGTGCCATCTTTTTAAGCCAACACAGCGAGCCAGTACCGGGTAGCTGTGTAATGGTGGCCCTAGAGGGCAGTCGGCCTTTATTAGTTGAAATTCAAGCTTTAGTGGATACTGCAGGGCCAAGTCCTAGGCGTTTAAGTGTGGGCCTAGACCGCGACCGTTTAGCCATGTTATTAGCCGTATTGCACCGTCATGCAGGGGTATCAAGTGGTGACCAAGACGTATTTGTGAACGCAGTAGGCGGCGTTAAAATTGGTGAGCCCGCTGCCGACTTAGCGGTTATGCTGTCGATTATGTCTAGCCTACGCGGTAAGAGTTTGCCTAAAGGTTTTGTGACCTTTGGTGAGGTCGGTTTGGCGGGAGAAGTAAGGCCCGCCCCAAGAGGACAGGAACGTTTAAAAGAAGCGGTTAAATTAGGTTTTACCGTAGCCGTAGTACCCAAAGCCAACGCCCCTAAAAAGCCTATTCCAGGTATTATCATTCATGCAGTCGATAGAGTCGATCAAGCCATAGATATTGTGCGGGGATTGGCTTAAAAGCGTAGGAATCAGTTGGCTTTAAAAATTCAATTTTGAGGATTAACACTTTTAGCTCTTTAATTTGCACTCAGACTGTCTTAAAATCAGCGTTTACCTTATTTTATTTTAGGAGCCATGATGGCAGTTTTACCCCCTTCAATGTCGGATCGCGATGGCAAAATCTGGATGGACGGCCAGATGGTAGATTGGCGTGACGCAAAAATTCATGTTTTAAGCCATACACTGCATTATGGTTGTGGTGCTTTTGAGGGTGTAAGAGCCTATAAGACCGAAGACGGAACGGCTATTTTTAGATTACAAGAACATACCCAACGTTTGTTTAACAGTGCCAAAATTTTACGTATGAACATTCCATTCACCATGGAACAAGTCATGCAAGCCCAGTTAGATGTGGTTCGTGAAAACCAACTTGAAAGCTGTTATTTACGCCCCCTGACCTGGATTGGCGACAAAAAATTAGGCGTTAGCCCTAAAGGCAATACCATTCACTTAATGGTAGCGGCTTGGGCATGGGGTGCTTATTTAGGCGAAGAGGGTATGCGCCGCGGTATTCGCGTTAAAACTTCTAGTTACACCCGTCATCATGTCAACATTACCATGACGCAGGCTAAGGCGGTGAGCAACTACACCAATTCTATTTTGGCTAATATGGAAGTTACCGATGAAGGTTACGACGAAGCCCTGTTACTCGACAGTTCTGGTTTTGTGAGTGAAGGCGCTGGCGAAAATATTTTTGTGATTAAAGATGGCGCGGTTTACACCCCTGATTTATCAGCTGGTGCACTCAATGGTATTACCCGTAATACCGTCATGCATATTTGTAAAGATTTAGGCCTAGAGTTAATTCAAAAACGTATTACCCGTGATGAGGTTTATATTGCAGATGAAGCCTTCTTTACGGGTACTGCGGCCGAGGTGACTCCTATTCGTGAACTCGATCGTATCGAGCTAGGTGCAGGTAGCCGTGGCCCCATCACTGAAAAAATTCAATCTGCTTTCTTTGATATTGTGAACGGTCGTAACAAAGCCTATTCACACTGGTTAAGTAAAGTGTAATTTGCCTTTAGTAAAGTATAGATGAGTACCTTGCATTTTTCACTTGAAACTTTGCAGGCA
>JALQUL010000165.1 GCA_023260735.1 Limnohabitans sp.
TAATTAACACAGCCTCTACCGAACCCACCCCGCCAGGTATCATAGAGGCAGCCCCAGCTAACATGGCTAATGGGTAGGAAGCTAAGGCTTGTATAAACGGCATTTGAATTTGTAGTTGATTTAATAGATAAACAAACGACAAAGAACTGACTAACCAAGCCAATACACCCACCAACAATGCTACTGCGCAATCAATTTTATTGAACCAAATCTTGGCACCTAAAAAACCATTTTTTAATGTGTGAATTAAATGACTCAAACGATTGAAATTCCATTTCTTTAATTGAATCTCGATTCGCTCTAGTAACTGTGGACTCAATGCCATCCACAATACCACGGCCAAAAATAACAGAACAAAAACCAATAAAAAAACCAAAATATCAGAACGACCTACATACAGACTTGCCAAAACAAGCACTGCAATTAAATCAAATGCCCTCTCAAATACAAAGGCTGAAATGACTACATGCGCTGGCACTCCTAATGATAGGCAATATCTAATACGAATTAATTCTCCGACTTTGCCGGGTGAAATGGTTAAGGCATAACCCGACATATAAGCTAATGCACCAGCTTTAAATGGCACTGAATAACTTGCTTTAGATAATAAAAAACGCCACCTCAAAAATCGTAAGCAATAAACGATTAGGCTAACCCCCAATAAAACTGGCAAGCTATGCCACAGTTGCAAAAGTGTGGCATAGGTTTGAATTTGAGTATTTGCCTGAATAAAAAACAAAGCACCAATATAAAGACAACTTAGTAAAAAAAATCCTATGAGTGCTTGTTTTATTTTCATTGTTTTATTGCTTATATCAAAGATCGAATCAGAGATTCTAACTTCACAATATCGGCATTAAACGCACGAATACCTTCCGCTAACTTTTCTACTCCCATAGCATCTTCGTTAAAGGCCAATCTAAATTGAGCCTCGTTATAACTCACTTCTGCCATGTCTTGAGCTTGAGCTGCTTTTGCATCTAAAGCCAAACTGAATCCCTCTTCTGATTGTGCTAATTGACTTAATAACTCTGGGCTAATGGTTAATAAATCACAACCTGCTAAGGCGGTAATCTGACCCACATTTCTAAAGCTAGCGCCCATTACTTCGGTGGCAATACCAAAACGTTTGTAGTAGTTAAAAATGTTCGTCACTGACTTCACACCAGGGTCATTGCTTTTGGCATTATCGGCTTCTACCCAAGCAGCTCCTGCTTGTTTTTTATACCAGTCGTATATACGACCTACAAACGGAGAAATCAATTGCACTTTGGCTTGCCCACAAGCCACTGCTTGGCAAAACGAAAATAACAAAGTTAAATTGGTGTGAATACCTTCTTTTTCTAACTGCGCAGCCGCTTGAATACCTTCCCAAGTGGCAGCAATTTTAATTAAGATGCGGTCACTGCTAATTCCTTTGGCTTGATACAAAGCCATAATTCTTTTAGCCCTTGTAACTGTGGCTGCCGTATCAAAACTCAAACGAGAGTCCACCTCTGTGGACACACGACCTGGTACATTTTTTAAAATTTCTGTACCAAATCGTACCAATAAATGATCGACGATTTCATCAATTACCAGCCCGTTACACTGCGCTACTGTTTCTTGCAGTAATGGTAAATATTCTGGCTTTTGTACGCTCTTTAAAATAAGTGATGGGTTGGTAGTGGCATCTTTAGGTTGAAACTGTGCAATTTGCAAAAAGTCTCCGGTATCAGCTACCACGGTAGTGAATTGTT
>JALQUL010000196.1 GCA_023260735.1 Limnohabitans sp.
TAGAAATTGCTCGAGGCTTAGCCAACTACGCCAGTTCTGAAGCTAGGTTAATTTGTAAAAAAACCACTCAAGCCATGGCAGGTGCTTTGGGTTATGAGGCCGAGAGTGAAATGATTCACCGCGACAATATGGTCATGACAATAGCTTAAAAATAACTGCTAGTGCTGATAATTATGATCTCATTTTTCAATATTAATAGTATTAGCTTGGGTAACTTTCAAAATTGAATTTTGCTCGGCAGAGGGCTTTAATAATTCAACTTCTTAAAGCAATTTTAATTAGATACTAAAATGAATGAGTTAGTTAGTTTATAAAAATATCAATTTAGATTCTTTGATGATAACTAGAGCTTTCTTAAGCTTAAAAATCAAATAACTTTAATTGCTAAGCTTATTTAAATCAGAGTAAAATAATACTATTGATGTCGCTGAGTTATTTGAACTACTTGCAGGGCGACTTCATCCTAATTAGGTTTTAATCTGCTAAAGCGTTCGCCGAGTCCATATGGTAGGAGGCAACGCATCCTTTTATCAACTGGAGTTAACGATGGCGAATGACTATCTCTTTACTTCTGAGTCTGTCTCAGAAGGTCACCCTGATAAGGTTGCTGACCAAATCTCTGATGCAATCTTAGATGCAATTTTTAAACAAGACAAATACAGCCGTGTAGCAGCAGAGACTCTCTGTAATACAGGTTTAGTAGTATTGGCTGGTGAGATTACCACCAATGCACACGTTGACTACATTCAAGTAGCACGTGACACTATTAAACGTATTGGCTACGATAACACTGAATACGGTATTGACTATAAAGGTTGTGCTGTACTAGTGGCTTATGACAAACAAAGTAACGACATTGCCCAAGGTGTTGATCACGCTAGTGACGATGTATTAAACACAGGTGCTGGTGACCAAGGTTTAATGTTCGGTTACGCCTGTGATGAAACTCCTGATTTAATGCCTGCGCCAATTTACTACGCACACCGCTTAGTAGAGCGTCAAGCGCATTTACGTCGTGATGGCCGTTTACCTTTCTTGCGTCCCGATGCAAAAGGTCAAGTCACTATGCGTTATGTAGATGGCAAGCCACACAGCATTGATACTGTTGTTTTGTCAACTCAACACGACCCCGATCAAAGCGAAACAGCTACCAAAATGAAAGCTTCATTTATTGAAGCAGTTATCGAAGAAATTATTAAGCCAGTGTTGCCAGCCGAATGGTTAAAAGATACCAAATACTTGGTTAATCCTACTGGCCGATTTGTTGTCGGTGGTCCACAAGGCGATTGCGGTTTAACTGGCCGTAAAATTATCGTCGATACCTATGGTGGTGCTTGTCCTCATGGTGGTGGTGCGTTCAGTGGTAAAGATCCCACCAAAGTTGACCGCTCTGCTGCTTATGCTGCTCGTTATGTTGCGAAGAATATTGTCGCAGCTGGTTTGGCGAAAGAATGTCAAATTCAAGTGGCTTATGCTATCGGCGTAGCTCGTCCTATGAATGTGACTGTTTATACCAACGGTACTGGTGTTATTTCTGATGAAAAAATCGCAGCATTAGTGAACGAACATTTTGATTTGCGTCCAAAAGGTATTATTCAAATGTTGGATTTATTGCGTCCAATTTATGAAAAAACTGCAGCCTATGGCCATTTCGGTCGTGATGAGCCCGATTTTTCATGGGAAAAAACTGATAAAGTATCACTTTTACGTGCTTCTGCTGGTTTATAAAAAAACTATTTATAAGGGTTTGAGTAAATAACCTCAATTCTTGATGTGGTTTTAATGAAAACACGAAAAAAGCTAGGTGAATCGCC
>JALQUL010000212.1 GCA_023260735.1 Limnohabitans sp.
TTTTTTAGTATTGGTATGTAGCTCATCTTTAGAGTGGTCTCGACTTTATCGTTTAGAAACAAGCTTGCCCAGTAATTCTGGCGGTATTTTGGGTTTAATAAGTGGTCCATTTTTGCAAAACAATCTTGGTTTTCATTACTCCGCCTTATTATGCATTTTGGGTTTAGTTGCTTCTTTAGCCTTATGCTTTCGCTTTTCCTGGACCACGGTGAGCGAATCAATTGGCTCATTTATTTTGTTCGCCTTTGATTTACAGTCTGCTTGGCGTGAGAAAAAAACCGACATAGCGATTGGTAAAAAATCAACCAAAGACCGAGAAGCACATTATTACCAAGAGCGAAACAAAGAGCCAACTCTTGATTTATTTGACCAAGAACCACACGATAACCCTTTGCCATTCAGTGCAGTGACTAATAATCGTCCTACGCTTACTACAACTGCAGAAGTGTCATTTGAAAATACTGCTCATATAGCTGATAGCAGCCCTTCTGACTATTCCAATAGATGGGATGAGTTAGATCAAGATTTGGCCAAACACTATAGCAATCAACCACAATATCAGAGCTCCGAAAATGATCTTGAGTCGCCACCAGGAATGAGTTCTACACACTCTCAAGGTTTGAATTATTTTCCAGCTGAACCCAGTACTACGCCCACCTATGCTAATTTTGGACAAGCTCCGCATCAAGCAGCGTTTTCTAATACACCGTTGCTTGCATCTCATGCCACAGAATTACCTTCTTTAAGCTTATTAGATGCACCGCAGCCTAATCAAGAAACGGTATCGCCAGAAACCTTGCAAATGACATCTCGTTTAATCGAGAAAAAACTCAAAGATTTTGGAGTCGAAGTAAAAGTAGTGGCAGCCATGCCAGGGCCAGTAGTGACCCGTTATGAAATTGAACCTGCCACTGGGGTCAAGGGTTCTCAAATTGTCGGTTTATCTAAAGATTTAGCCCGCTCTTTAAGCTTAATTTCTATTCGAGTCATAGAAACCATACCTGGCAAAAACTGTATGGCGCTAGAGCTACCTAATACGCGCAGGCAATCGATTCGCCTAAGTGAAATTTTAGGTTCACAAAACTATATCAACGGTCAGTCCCTGCTGACTATTGGTTTAGGTAAGGATATTTCTGGCAATGCTATTGTGGCTGATCTTATTAAAATGCCTCACGTTTTAGTAGCGGGTACTACCGGCTCAGGCAAGTCAGTAGGTATTAACGCCATGATTTTGTCACTGCTTTTTAAAGCAGATGCCAAAGATGTTCGTCTATTAATGATAGACCCTAAAATGTTAGAAATGTCGGTCTATGAGGGCATTCCCCATTTAATAGCACCTGTGGTAACCGATATGCGGCAAGCGGCTAATGGCCTTAATTGGTGTGTTGCCGAAATGGAGCGACGCTACAAGCTCATGAGTAAAATGGGTGTGCGCAATTTGGCTGGCTACAACAGCAAAATAGATGCAACTAGAGCAGCAGGACACAACTTAGCCAATCCATTTAGCCTTACTCCTGATATGCCAGAGCCCCTCGAGCGTCTGCCTTATATTGTGGTGGTCATTGATGAGTTAGCCGACCTAATGATGGTAGTGGGTAAAAAAATCGAAGAATTAATTGCGCGCTTGGCACAAAAAGCCAGGGCCGCGGGAATTCATTTAATCTTAGCCACCCAACGCCCTAGCGTAGATGTGATTACAGGTTTAATCAAAGCCAATATCCCCACTCGTATCGCGTTTCAGGTTAGCAGTAAAATTGATAGTCGCACTATTTTAGATCAAATGGGAGCGGAAGCTTTATTAGGCATGGGTGATATGCTTTATATGCCAAGTGGCACAGGTTTTCCTATCAGGGTACATGGCGCTTTTGTGAGTGATGATGAAGTGCACCGAGTAGTGGAAGATCTTAAATCTCACTCATTTGGTCCTAATTACATTAATGGCGTCTTAGACGGCTCCTCCGAATCGGATGATGGCATGGGCGGTAATAATGGGGCTAGTGTGAATGATGAACAAGACCCTTTATATGACAAAGCAGTTGAAATTTTTGTCAGCTCCAAAAGAGTCAGCGCCTCTTTGTTACAACGTCATTTAAAAATTGGTTTTAACCGATCGGCAAGAATTGTCGAAAGTATGGAAAAAGCGGGTATTGTGAGTAATATAGGCAGTAATGGGCAGCGTGAATTACTGGTGCCCAATCGACATAATAATTAAGGAATCAAGCAGCAAGCCAACTTCAAGCTGCTTGCTGTCCTTATTATTTGCTCACAATTAAAAAAAATGATTCATTCGTTTTCTTCAAAAAACATGAATAATACAAGCAGTTTAAATCCTCGCTTTCTATTTATTTAGGGTTCATGATGCTGGCAACTAGTTGGTTCATCACTTTAAAAGCCCTTTATTTGCAACTCGTCTTTTGGAAAATCAATTGAAAAATCATCTATCCTATTTATTCTTCAATACCACCCCTCATTTTACAAAATGGCTCATCATTAGTTGCCTTTTTGTAAGTAGTGGTATGGCTTGGGCCGATAATCTGAACACCCTTGATTTATTTTTAAAAAACACTCAAACTGCCAGTGCCGACTTTACTCAAACAGTGGTCTCTCCTGGTAAAAGCACTGAAGGTGGTAAAAGTATTCAAAAAACAGCCGTTTCAACTGGATATTTTGCG
>JALQUL010000297.1 GCA_023260735.1 Limnohabitans sp.
GCATTAATCGGAGCGAAACTTGTTGCACAATATCAAAGGGATGGGCTAAAGGTTCGACTCCTGTAGTGTCAACTGCACGCATGGTTTCAACAATATTGAAGAAGCTGTTCACCTGGGTCAGAAGCACATTTGCCTGCTCTGGAGTAAACTCTAAACGTGCTAATCTAGCAATTCTGTCTAATTCTTGTGTATTTAAGGCCATAAATGGTGTGTAAAAGTCGATAAAATGATCATAGGATACGGTATTATCATGCTTTTGGCATCTGGTCTTATTTTACAAAACTAAACTTTGTAAAAACACACCGATTTTGATTCACTAAATACATTTTTCGACGCGATAAAGCTGTATTTTCGTACAGCTTGAGCGGTTTGATTGGAAAGTTATATGTTCGGCAAATTTCGCAATTATTTCTCAACCGACCTCGCCATTGATCTTGGCACGGCGAATACGCTGATTTTCGCGCGCGATAAAGGTATTGTTCTTGATGAACCATCCGTTGTTGCAATACGACACGAAGGCGGACCACACGGTAAAAAAGTGATCCAAGCTGTTGGCCAGCAAGCTAAAGCCATGCTCGGCAAAGTGCCTGGCAACATTGAGGCTATCCGCCCCATGAAAGACGGTGTTATTGCCGACTTCGTGATCACTGAACAGATGATCAAACAGTTCATCAAAATGGTTCATCCACGTAGCTTGTTTTCACGTAGCCCCCGAATTATTATTTGTGTTCCATGTGGATCGACTCAAGTAGAGCGTCGCGCCATTAAAGACGCAGCAGAAGCGGCAGGTGCCTCAAAGGTGCATTTAATTGAAGAACCAATGGCAGCAGCTATTGGTGCTGGTTTAGCGGTTAGCGAAGCCCGTGGCTCTATGGTGGTTGACATTGGTGGTGGTACCACTGAAGTGGGTGTTATCTCTTTGGGCGGCATGGTTTACAAAGGTAGCGTACGCGTAGGCGGCGACAAGTTCGATGAAGCCATTATCAATTACATCCGCCGCAACTATGGCATGTTAATTGGTGAACCTACCGCCGAAGCCATCAAAAAACAAATTGGTTCTGCTTTCCCTGGTAGCGAAGTCAAAGAAATGGAAGTTCGTGGCCGTAACTTGGCTGAAGGCGTTCCACGTAGCTTTACCATTTCAAGCAACGAAGTTCTTGAAGCTCTAACCGACCCGCTCAACAACATTGTGTCAGCAGTTAAAAATGCCCTAGAGCAAACTCCCCCCGAATTAGGTGCCGACATTGCCGAACGTGGCATGATGCTCACTGGTGGTGGTGCTTTACTCCGTGATTTAGATCGTCTTTTATCTGAAGAAACTGGTTTGCCAGTTTTAGTGGCAGAAGACCCATTAACCTGTGTTGTAAGAGGTTGTGGCATTGCTCTTGATAGCATGAGCGATGTTGGTAGCATATTTACATCTGAATCTTAAATAAGGTCTCCAAAAGGAAACGTCCTGCCCCCCTATTTATGTTTTAATAGGGGGGCAGTTTCTTTTTAGTATTTAGAAGTATAAAAATTACACCGTCACACTATGCCGCTTGGTACATTTGATTCAACCCCTCCGCCACTCTTTAAACACGGCCCCTCTGAACTCTCTAAGCTATTGGTTTATGGTGCTTTGGCAATTCTTTTAGTCGTTGTCGATCAAGAGTTTCAGGTTGCAAAAGTAATACGCTCAGTAGTGTCAACGGCCATGACACCTGTGCAAGTATTGGCAAGCATGCCAACTAAAATTTATTCATTTAGTGCCCAGTACCTAGAAGACTTAGGCAAGGCACAAGCCGAACGAGATGAAGCACAAAAAGCCTTGCTCGATAATATTACTCGCGCCAGCGAAGCCGAGCATCTTAAAATTGAAAACACCAAACTTCGTCAACTACTAGAACTGAAACCGTTGGTAGGCACTACCTCGCAGCCAGCCGAAGTGCTTTACGATGCGCGTGACCCCTACAGTCGTAAAGTCATTATTAATAAAGGCAGTATTGATAACATCGAGCTAGGCTCTCCGGTGGTGGCAATTGCTGGCGTTTTAGGGCAAGTCACTAGAGTGCATCCTAGTAATAGCGAAGTTACATTATTATCTCAACGTGATCATCCCACACCTGTGGTCAACGTAAGAACTGGCGTCCGCAGTGTGGCTTATGGATTGTCGTCCATTACTGGTGACACCATGGAACTCCGCTTTATTGCAGCCAACGCAGACGTAGCAGTCGGCGACACCCTCACCACTAGCGGTATTGATGGCATTTACCCTTCCAGTTTATTAGTGGCAAAAGTAGAGTTTATTGAGCGCCGAGCCGATTCTGGTTTTGCGAAAATTCGTTGTAAGCCTTTAGCTAATGCAATGGCAGTACGGCATGTTTTAGTGTTAAAACCCATCAGTAACCCACAAATAGATTTAGCGGCAGAATTGGCTGAGGGAGCCACGGAAGCCCTTACTTTAAGTGCGGCTAGCGCAGCTTCCAACGCTTCTGCAAGTCAATCTAAAAAAGGCTCTAAACCATGATAATGCCCAGAGGCGAACAACTATTATTACCGGCCAACCCTTTATTTATTTGGGCTAGCTTGCTAATTGCACTCACCATTAATGCGTTTCCAATTGGTCGTATTTTTTGGGCTCCCGATTGGTTAGCTCTGGTACTTATTTACTGGTGCGTACATCAGCCCCTTCGTATTGGCCTTGGAGTAGCTTTTATTATGGGCATCTTAACTGATGTACAAAGTACTGGCCTATTAGGACAACATGCTTTTAGTTACTTAATAATGACCTATTGGGCCAATGCACTGCAAAGACGATTACCTTGGTTTTCATTAGGCACACAAGCGGTTCAAATTGCCCCTGTATTTTTCTTAGGTACTGGGATTGAATTATTATTAAGTATGTTTTTTGGTGGCACCACACCAGGCTGGCTTATTATTGTGGCACCAGCCCTACAAGCAGCACTTTGGCCAATTGTGAGCATATTCTTGCAAGCACCTCAACGCCGAGCCCCTAACCGTGACAATCAACGTCCTATTTAATAAGAGTTGCCGTGGCTGAATTACGCAATCTTCAACTTGACCTAGCTTATTTTCATGAAAGGGTCTCTGTCGCCCGAATTTTCATCTTTTGTTGCTTTTTATTGCTGTTTACTCGGCTCATCTTTTTACAAGTATTTAGACAAGAAGAATACATGTTAAAGGCTGAAAGCAACCGAACTTCGGTAGTGCCAACGGTTCCTAATAGGGGCTTGATTTTAGATCGTAATGGTGTTGTATTAGCCACCAATTATTCTGCCTACACACTTGAGATAACCCCCTCAAAAATTGAAAACCTTGAGGAGATCATTGATCAATTAAGCACAATCATGCCAATCGCTACTAAAGACCGTAAGCGCTTTAGAAAGTTAATGGAAGAATCAAAAGGTTTTGAGTCCCTACCGATTCGTACTCGTCTGACGGACGAAGAGGTTGCCCGTTTTAGCGTGCAACAATTTCGCTTTCCTGGTGTAGAGGTCAAAGCTCGTTTGTATCGCAACTATCCTTACGGAGAGTTAGCTAGTCATGTGATTGGTTATATTGGCCGCATTAACGAAGCCGAAAAAAATGAACTCAAAAATAGCGACGACGAGGCCAACTACCGAGGTACTGAGTATATTGGCAAGTTGGGCATCGAACAGGCCTATGAGCATTTATTACACGGTATTACGGGTGTTGAGGAACTTGAAACTTCCGCTGGTGGCAGGGCCGTTCGTTTACTCAATAGTAATCCAGCAACACCGGGCGCTACGATTCAGCTCTCAATTGATATTAAATTACAATATTTAATTGAAACCATGTTTGGTAATAGACGGGGCGCTTTAGTGGCTTTTGATCCAAAAAATGGTGAAATTTTAGCATTGGTGAGCAAACCCACTTTTGACCCCAATTTATTTGTTGAGGGTATTGATAGCGAAAACTGGAAAGCACTCAATCATTCTATTGATAAGCCTTTATTGAATCGAGCCATTAGGGGAACATATCCACCAGGCTCCACCTATAAACCTTTTATGGCCATGGCAGCGCTGCAAACTGGTACTCGTAGTGCCACTGCAATCATTAATGATCCAGGGTATTGGATGTTTGGAGATCACAAATTTCGAAGTCACGGCGATGGTGGTTTAGGTGCTGTCGATATGTACCGTAGCATTGTGAAATCAAGCAACGTTTATTATTATTCTTTAGCTAATGATTTAGGCGTAGAGGCTATGTATGACTTTATGGCACCACTGGGTTTTGGCCAAATTACCGGTATTGATTTAAATGGTGAAGTCAAAGGTGTATTACCCAACCAAGAATGGAAACGCAAAACTTATAAACGTCCTGAACAACGCAAGTGGTATGACGGTGAAACCATTTCCTTAGGTATTGGCCAAGGCTATAACGCTTTTACTATGTTGCAACTTGCACAAGCAACTTCTATCGTGGCTAATGGAGGTATTAAACATAAACCGCATTTAATGATTGCGACTCAAGACCCTATTTCCAGAAAAATTACCCCTGTTGAAAAAAGTCCACCCATTGTTCTAGGCTACAAACCTGAAAATGTGGAAGTAGTTAAAAATGCATTAGTAGGCGTAGCCCGAGAAGGTACTTCAGCGAGGGCTTTTGCTGGTACTAGTTATGTGAGCGCAGGTAAAACAGGAACTGCACAAGCCGTTACTATTGGACAAAAAGATAAATACGATGCCGCCAAACTAGAAGAAGCACAACGCGATCACGCAGTTTATATGGCATTTGCTCCAGCAGATAACCCACAAATTGCATTAGCTGTTATTGTAGAAAATGCCGGTTTTGGTGCCGAACACGCAGCACCTATTGCAAGGCGTGTTTTTGACTACTGGCTAAAAGGTGATTTTCCTAACGAAGTGGATATGGCCGCAGTACAAATTGGTAATGCAGCTGCCCCTATTGGAACACCTATTAAAGCGTCAGATGTCAAGTTAAACACCACATCTTCGGCCAGTGCTTTGTCTGGCTTAGGCTTTGGATTAGCCGCCACTGCTAATTTAGCGAGCTCCGGCGCAAGTGATGCAAAAACGGGTGCTAGTTCAAGTAATAAGGCGAGCTCTAGTCCTAACTCTACCTCGACTCTCAATACCACTGCCAAATTGGCCACTCAAAACTCATCTGGTGTGGCGAATACTGCAATGAGCCCTGCAAGTTTTACTGGTCATAACATTCCTGCTTTAATTGCGGTTCCACAAACTCCCAACATTGAACTAAATGCTCATCAAATTGAACAGCAAAAACACATGCAGACTTATTATCCAAGACGCACGCCGCCTCCTGTTAGATAAATGACGAGTGGTTAAAAGTAGGCGTCAAAGCCTACTTTACAAGTCATGACTGTGACCACAAAAATAAATACATAACGAACAAAACCAGAGCCAAACCTTAGTGCAGCATAACTACCTAATAAGCTACCTAAAATGTTGGCTCCTGCCATAATAAAAGTTAAATGCCACCATACATAACCTTTAGCACTAAACAATAATAGAGCAGATAAATTAGTGGCTACGTTAATAACTTTGGCACTACCTGATGCATTAATAAAATCAAAGCCCAACCAGCGCACCATTAAAAATACTAAAAAACTACCTGTGCCAGGACCAAAAAAGCCATCGTAAATACCAATTAAAGTTCCCAATACACAAAACGCCAATAACTCAACTCGGCCTTTATACCGCGGTGTATGCGACTGTCCCAAATCTTTTTTGGCAATAGTGTAAATTAACACAGCTAACAAAACCAAAGGTAAAAATTTTCTTAATAATTCGGTGGACAAAAATGTCACCATCCAAGCTCCCATTAAAGAGCCTAAAAATCCACACAATGCGGCAGGCCACAAAGAGCCCCACTTTAAATCAACCTGCCGGCCATAACGCCAAGCCGCCATTGCAGTACCCCAAATAGAAGCACTTTTATTAGTACCCAACAAGGTAGCAGCATGGGCTTGCGGGTAGGCAATAAATAAGGCCGGCACCAATATTAAGCCTCCTCCGCCAACTATGGCATCGACAAATCCTGCCAATAATGAGGCTAAAGCCACCCATAAAAAATCCATATCAATGTCCTTGATTATTCAATGCGCTTAGCAGATTGCTCGGCATCTTGATGGATCCAAAATGCCGCTTTTTCTGCAATCATAAGGGTGGGAGAATTGGTGTTACCACTGGTAATGGTGGGCATTACTCCTGCATCTGCAATTCTTAAGCCCAACACACCATGCACATTCAGTCGAGAATCGACCACTGCCATAGGGTCTGTCGCCAAGCCCATTTTGGTAGTACCCACCGGATGAAAAATGGTAGTGGCAATATCGCCAGCTAAACGAGCGAGCTCCTCATCTGTTTGGAATTGCACACCAGGTTTGTATTCTTCTGGCTCAAAAGCAGATAAGGCAGTTTGCTGCATAATTTGACGTGTTAAACGTAATGAATCAGCTGCCACCTGCCTATCTTGTTCGGTACTTAAATAATGAGGCGATATAGCCGGGGCATCTTTGAAATTGGCACTTTTAATTTGTACCCGACCACGACTAGTAGGATTTAAGTTGCACACACTCGCTGTTAAAGCAGGAAATGAATGTAAGGGCTCGCCAAAAGCGTTAAGGCTTAAGGGTTGAACATGATATTGTAAATTAGCATAGGGCTGAGTGGGGTCACTTTTGGTAAATGCTCCGAGTTGACTTGGCGCCATACTCATAGGACCAGAGCGATTCAACAAATACTCAATGCCAATTTTTAATTTACCCCACCATGAATTGGCTAAAGTATTAAGAGTTAGGGTATTTTTAACTTTAAAGACGGTTCTAATTTGTAGATGGTCTTGCAGGTTTTCTCCTACTCCTGGCAAATCTAATACCAATGGTATGCCATACTGTTGTAATAAAGGTGCAGGTCCAATGCCTGACAATTGCAACAATTGGGTACTACCAATACTACCAGCGGTTAAAACTACCTCATGTTTAGCCGAAACTTTTACCAGTTGTTTTTGGTGTTGCACCACAAGCCCAGTACAGCGTAATTTTTGCTTCGAGTGAGGGGTGAAATTGGGGTGGTGGTTATCAGGCTGCGGGATATTTTCAAATAATAATTGAGTCGCTTGAGCCTCGGTCCAGACTGTTAAATTTGGCCTGCGCTTTACCTCTGCACTTAAAAATGCTTTTGCCGTATTCCAGCGCCAACCTTTTTTTTGATTCACTGAAAAATACGCTACGCCTTGGTTATTGCCCTGATTAAAATCAGGAGTCGCATTAATACCAAATTGCTGAGCAGCCAAAGAAAACGCATCTAAAATTTTCCAACTTAAACGCTGCTTCTCTACTCGCCACTCGTGACCAGCCCCCTTATTTTTTAAATAATCATACCAACTTTGTGCATCAGGTGTAAGACGACTGGCCCATTCATTTTTAGCTCCATGCCAAAAATTTTGTCCTAAATAATGATCTTCATGAATTTTAAAAAATGGTAAAACCTCATCCCATTTCCAACTAGGGTCTTGCAAAATTGTTGCCCATTGGTCGTAATCTCGGGCTTGACCTCTCATGTAAATCATGCCATTAATACTACTGCAACCTCCTAATGTTTTACCTCTTGGGTAACGCAGGGTTCTGTCGTTTAAACCTTTATCTGGCTCGGTTTGATAACACCAATCTACTTTAGTATTACCAATACAATACAAGTAACCAACAGGAATATGAATCCAATGGTAGTGGTCGGTGGGGCCAGCCTCTAATAACAAAACCTTTTTACTGGGGTCAATACTCAATCGATTGGCAATTAAACATCCTGCCGTACCTGCACCCACCACTATATAGTCAAATGTTGTCATAACTTGATCCGTGCTAAATAACGTTTACGCCAAAAAATTAAAATCAAAACAATAGCTATGCCTATCATGGCAATTACCGCCCACAACAAACCTAATCTATTGTGAATAAGCGGTAAAACCCGCGAGAGATCCGGGTGTCATCTGCGACACTTTTTTGGGAGCATGCAGGGGGGTACACTTTTGGGTGCTAAGTCCTTGCAGAAGCCCTCCCATGCCCGCCCCCCCTCGCGAGACACTGGAATCAT
>JALQUL010000313.1 GCA_023260735.1 Limnohabitans sp.
TGCAACCTCTTTGGAAGCAAGCTATGGATAGTTTGGCAGAGCCTTTAAAAGCGGCTCAACAAGCGAGTATGGATTTGCGTCATCAGATGATTGAACAAGCAGAAGCCTTGGGTAAAGAAGCGCAGTTAAATATTGATGCTATCAAAACTTTACAACAACGTTGGCAAGCTGAAGCGCAACGCGTACCCCTTGATCGTAAATTAGAACAAAAATTATGGGATAAGTTCCGTCAACCTCTCGATGACGCATTTGCCCGTAAAACTGCCGAACGTGAAAAACTTTCACAAGCGGTCAATGAGTTCGACCGTCAAGTTACCGAAGCCTCTAAAGCTGTTAAAGTCGCCATTGACAGTGCGGATGCACAAGCAATTCGCACCGCTACCGATGCACTTAATCAATTATTACAAAATGGTGGGCGTGTAGTCCCAGCAGCTATGGCAGCTTCGATATCGGTTGCAACAGCTACTGAGCAAGCTCCTACTCCTGCTACAGACGTATTACAAGAGTCCCAAGCAAGCGCTGAAGCCCAGGCCACTGAATCCATTGAGCCTGCAGCCACTGAAGAAGCGACCGCTAAACCAGTGGTAGCACCAAAATCCGTTATTGCAAGACGTGGTGATGATAGACCACAAGCCAAAATTTCTACTCCTAATGCAGCAGTCACAACCGATCGCTTTGCCAATCGCAAAGGCAACGACCGTAACGACCGTAATGGTTCACGTGCTAGTGGCCAAGGTGCTGGTGCAAATGCCAATCGTGAGCCCCGTTTTGCCCCACGTGAGCCTATTAATCGCCCACGTTTAAGCGATGCGGCTTTCCGAGCACAAAAACAAGCTTTCGATGCGGCTGATATGGCATTACGTCAATTGGCAATGCAAGCTCATGGCGAAGTTTTAACACAAGTGATTACCGCGTGGGAAAAACGTGATGCCAATAGTTTACCTGCTGCACAAGCACTAGGTTCTAAAGTCAACGCCAGTAGTCGCCAAGCATGGGTCAAGGCCATTTCTCAAGCACCAAGTCTTGACGCCAAAAATAATTTATTGCGTCTTGAAATTGCCACTGAGTCACCTACTCCAGCAACGCTCATTAACGAGCGTCGTGCTTTGCAATTGCAGTTGTTAACCAAGCGCAACGAAGCGGCCCCAATTGAAACTTGGAGCCAAGACGTGGCAGCGGTTATGGCCTCTAATTACAATGAAGAAAACGCAAAACGTTTGCAAAATGTATTAAAGGTATTGTTGCGCCAAAGAGGTTAAGCTTTGTCTAATTGTATTTCTGCTCCAGTATTAGTGCTTGGGGCGGGCATAGGTGGTTTAGCCACTGCCTTAGCTTGCTCAGAGCAAAAAATTCCTTCTGTTATTTGGGAAAAATCACCAGATTTTAAAGAGGTGGGGGCAGGAATACAGTTGGGGCCTAATGCCACCAAAGTATTAGGCCAAATGGGGCTGGCGCAAGACTTAAAAGCTCTGGCCTCGGTGCCTCAAAAATTGGTTTTTTATAACGTCAAAAATGGTTCGACTATTTTCCAGCGTGAGTTAGCTTCTAAAATAGAGCAACAATTTGGCGCTCCTTATTACACGATAGCTAGGGCAGATTTACACGAGCTACTATTAACTAAAGTGCAAAACAATTCTTGGTGTGAAATTCATACTGGCCAAAGTTTTGAGTCACTTGCAATTGATACACAAAACCCTTTATTTGTTCAAGCCCATAACACCTCGGGTGCTCACTTAAAGACAAGTGCTGTCATAGGGGTAGATGGTGCTAGAAGTGCCACTAGAAACTATTTTTATCCAGATCAAGATTTATATTTTACGGGGCAAATTGCCTATCGTGCATTATTAGACAGTCAAAAAATTGCGTCTCCATATTTATTACAGCAAGTGAGTGTTTGGTTAGGCGCACAGGTTCATGTGGTGGCCTACCCCGTGCTACAAGGGCGTTATCTTAATATAGTGGTAATTGCAGAGGAATTGCATTTAAAGCCAGAAATGCAATTGTGGCATAAACAATTAAAGCCTCAGTTACCAGCTAATATTCTTGATTTAGTGCTTAAAAACCAATTACTTAGTAGCGTATTTCAAGCCATTGATAGTTGGCGATATTGGCTTTTGTTTGATAGACCCCCATTAAGTAGTGCCCAACTCATGTTGGGCTCTGGTGGAACAACTGAATCATTAAAAGCAGTAGGGCAAAAAGTGGCTTTATTGGGAGATGCTGCGCATCCAATGTTGCCGTTTTTGGCACAAGGTGCTGCAATGGCCATTGAAGATGCTTATACATTGTCTTTACAGTTGGCAAAAGTGAAGCACAATTCACAATCAAGTACCTTTGATATACCTCTAGCCTTGCAGCAATACGCCAATTTAAGATGGCGAAGAGTGGCCAAAGTACAAAGTTTGGCGAGGCGAAATTCGGCTATTTTTCATTGGCATGGTTTAATGGCCCAGTGCAGAAATATGGGCTTGGCTATAGTAGGGCCACAGCTCACTGAAATGGCGTGGCTTTATGGGCACGAAATTAAATAAGTCATGCCTTACATATGCACAGTGCAGATTAACACAGTCCATTTATTAGTTTGTGGCAAAACTCAAGTGCATGCAGCAAGGAGGTAGTTGAGAATGAGTTATTCAAGAGGTATTACTTCCTATAGCTAATGTAATGAGTAAAAAATTAAATAATCAGGCGCTAGAGCTTTTGGCTTGTAAATGCGTTAATCCTAGAAGCCTAGCTGATTAATTTTTTAATTTTGATTCAGTCAGTGTTTTTATTGCAAAATTCTGTGAATATTGTGGGTCAAAACTGGCTTTTCTTTGCCCAATATCGCATTTTTTCTTCGCACGGGTTATAATCAAAAGGCTTTTGTACTTAATCACTTTCAATAATATTTAATGTGATTAAAAATAAAAGCGCACGCCAACCCCATTCCAAGGTTGGTCGCAAGTACTAAACCCCATAAGGAAAATCAAAATGATCGATCCAAAAGTAAAAGCTGAAGTCGTTAAGGCTCATGCTCGTGGCCCAGCTGACACCGGTAGTCCAGAAGTGCAAGTTGCTATTCTTACAGCTCGCATCAACGAACTTACACCTCATTTTAAAACCCATGCAAAAGATCATCACGGTCGCCGTGGTTTATTGCGTATGGTTAACAGCCGTAAAAGCTTGTTGTCTTACCTTAAACGTAAAGACCCTGAGCGTTACACAGCTTTAATTGCAAAATTAGGCTTGCGTAAATAATTACAGCAGTATTGTGAAGCGCCTGAGTTGGATTTCTAACTCAGGCGTTTTGCAATTTTAGTCTCAACTCAAAGTTTGTACGCGCTGTGTCATTCCATTAGGCTTTAAGCTCCTTCTTTTGAAGTTTTATGGAATGGCATCGTATGACAAGAGTTGTTTTACAGCCCTCCAGTGTTGGATGGGTTTATTCAATTTGTAAAGATATATTATGTCAATGTTTAAAAAAGTAACCAAGAGCTTCCAATGGGGCTCACATCAAGTCACCATGGAAACTGGTGAAATCGCACGTCAATCATCTGGCGCGGTTATGCTCGATATGGACGGTACAGTAGTTCTAGCCACAGTAGTGGCCAAAACAGACAGCAAGCCAGGTCAAGACTTTTTTCCTTTAACCGTTGATTACCTCGAAAAATCATACGCAGCTGGTAAAATTCCTGGTAGCTTTTTTAAGCGTGAAGGCCGTCCTAGCGAATTCGAAACTTTAACCAGCCGTTTAATCGACCGCCCAATTCGTCCTTTATTCCCTGAAGGCTTTTTTAATGAAGTGCAAGTAGTCGTTCATACCTTGTCACTTAACCCAGAAGTTGATGCCGACATTGCCGCTTTAATCGCCAGCAGTGCTGCTTTAGCCGTCAGTGGTATTCCATTCAGCGGCCCTATTGGTGCTGCTCGTGTGGGTTATATCAACGGTCAATACGTACTCAATCCTGGTCAAACACAACGCAAAGAATCCGCAATGGATTTAGTCGTTGCTGGTACTGAAACTGCCGTATTAATGGTCGAATCAGAAGCACTTCAATTGTCGGAAGAAATCATGTTGGGTGGTGTCGTATTCGGCCACGAGCAAGGTAATATTGCTATCAATGCAATTCATGAATTAGTACGTGATGCAGGTAAACCAGTGTGGGACTGGAAAGCTCCAGCTAAAGACGAAGATTTAATTTCTAAAGTAAATGCTTTGGCTTCAGAGAAATTAGCACAAGCTTACCAAATCCGCAACAAACAAGCTCGTACACAAGCTTGTCGTGATGCTTATGCTTTTGTAATGAGCTCACTCAAAGAGCAAGCTGTTGAATTTGACAGCGTTAAAGTTGAGGGTATGTTATTTGACATCGAAGCTAAATTAGTTCGTAGCCAAATTTTAGCTGGCGAGCCACGCATTGATGGTCGCGATACCCGCACGGTTCGCCCTATTGAAATCCGTAATGGCATATTACCACGTACCCACGGTTCAGCCTTGTTTACACGTGGCGAAACTCAAGCTTTGGTAATTGCCACTTTAGGCACCGAACGCGATGCACAACGAATTGATTCTTTAGCTGGCGATTACGAAGACCGTTTTATGTTGCATTACAACATGCCTCCATACGCTACTGGTGAAACAGGCCGTGTAGGTACACCAAAGCGTCGTGAAATCGGTCATGGCCGTTTAGCAAAACGTGCGCTTATTGCTGCTTTACCATCACAAGAAGACTTCAGCTACACCATTCGTGTAGTTTCTGAAATTACAGAATCAAACGGTTCAAGCTCAATGGCTTCTGTATGTGGCGGTTGTTTAGCGTTGATGGATGCTGGTGTGCCAGTGAAGTCACACGTTGCGGGTATTGCAATGGGTTTGATTAAAGAAGGTAACCGCGTTGCTGTCTTAACAGACATTTTAGGTG
>JALQUL010000349.1 GCA_023260735.1 Limnohabitans sp.
CGGCAGCGGTTATTTGAATGCTGAAACTCGCATTAAAATAAGCCAAAATGGCAGCAAATGCAGCACCTAAAGCTAGTAACAAAAGGTATAAAGTGCCAGTGCTTAATTCGGTTGCTACCAAGACACCACATAAAACCCACCAAATTGTTGAATTGCTCATAAATAATCCTAAAAAATTGTTGTAATTTCAACTTATTTTTACACTTTTGAAGATTCTAACCCTATTAGAGTCTTTAAGTTCTTTAAACTTCAAGTTCTATTAATTTTTTGTAATCGTAAATGCCATGAAATTTCGCTTCCCCATCGTCATTATTGATGAAGACTTTCGCACCGAAAACACCTCCGGCTCCGGTATTAGAGCGCTAGCCCAGGCTATTGAAGGTGAGGGCTTTGAGGTAGTCGGTGCTACCAGTTACGGAGATTTAAGTCAGTTTGCGCAACAACAAAGTCGCGCTAGTGCATTTATTTTGTCAATTGATGATGAGGAATTCACACCAGGTCCAGACCTAGACCCAGCAGTGCTCAATTTGCGCCATTTTATTCAAGAGCTAAGACGTAAAAACTCAGAGGTTCCCATCTATATTTATGGTGAAACCAAAACTTCTAGGCATATGCCCAATGATATTTTGCGGGAGTTGCATGGCTTTATTCATATGTTTGAAGACACGCCAGAATTTGTGGCACGCCACATTATTCGGGAAGCAAAAAGTTATTTAGAAGGTTTGCAACCACCGTTTTTTAAAGCCCTATTAGACTATGCCGAAGACGGCTCTTATAGTTGGCATTGCCCTGGCCATTCGGGTGGCGTAGCATTTTTAAAGTCACCCGTGGGCCAAATGTTTCACCAATTTTTTGGTGAAAATATGTTGCGTGCAGACGTTTGCAATGCAGTTGAAGAGTTAGGTCAGTTGCTTGACCACACTGGCCCCATAGCCGCATCAGAGCGCAACGCAGCGCGTATTTTTAATGCCGACCATTGTTTCTTTGTGACTAACGGCACTAGTACCTCTAACAAAATGGTCTGGCATCATACGGTTGCCCCAGGTGATATTGTGGTAGTGGATCGTAACTGTCATAAATCCAATTTGCATGCCATTATCATGACAGGGGCCATTCCGGTTTTCTTAAAACCTACGCGCAATCATTTTGGTATTATTGGTCCCATTCCTCAAGAAGAATTTACCCGTGAATCAATAGAAGCTAAAATATGTGCTAATCCATTACTCAAAGGCATTGACCCTAGCACTGTGAGGCCACGCATTTTAACCATCACACAATCTACTTATGACGGTGTTTTGTACAACACCGAAACCATTAAATCAATGGTTGATGGTTATATTGATAATTTGCATTTTGACGAGGCTTGGTTGCCTCATGCCGCCTTCCATAGTTTTTATGGCACTTTCCATGCCATGGGTAAAAACCGTGTGCGTCCAAAAACTACTATGGTTTATTCCACTCAATCGGTACACAAATTATTAGCCGGTATTAGTCAGGCTAGTCATGTATTGGTGCAAGACGCTCAAGAAACTAGCCTTGACCGTGCTTTATTCAACGAAGCCTATTTAATGCATTCCTCTACCTCACCGCAATACAGCATTATTGCAAGTTGCGATGTGGCTGCTGCCATGATGGAGCCTCCTGCTGGTACTGCTTTAGTCGAAGAAAGTTTGCTTGAAGCGCTCGATTTCCGCAGAGCCATGAGTAAAATTGATGAAGAATATGGTGATGAATGGTGGTTTAAAGTGTGGGGCCCCGAAATAGTCGTAGAAGACGGCATAGGCGAGGCTAAAAATTGGCATTTAAAAGGCGAAAAAGAAACCGACAACGAGAATTTAAACTGGCATGGTTTTGGCGGTGTAGCGGATGGCTTTAATATGTTAGACCCTATTAAAGCCACAATCGTAACGCCAGGCCTAGACCTTGATGGCAAGTTTGCCTCCACCGGTATTCCAGCTAGCATAGTGACCAAGTTTTTAGCCGAGCATGGGGTAGTAGTTGAAAAAACT
>JALQUL010000367.1 GCA_023260735.1 Limnohabitans sp.
GTTTAAGTGTGTGTTATGACCTACGTTTTGCCGAACTTTATCAACAACTTCAGGCTGACTTGTTATTGGTGCCTGCAGCCTTTACTTTCACTACCGGCAAAGCGCATTGGGAGACACTTTTGAAAGCAAGAGCTATTGAAAACCTTGCTTATGTAGTGGCAAGTGCACAAGGCGGAGAACATCCCAACGGCAGAAAAACATTTGGCCACAGTATGCTCATTAACCCTTGGGGTGAGGTATTAGCCAGTGTTGAACTGGGAGTTACAGTGTGCACAGCTGACCTTGATTTCACCATGATTCAAGCCAAAAGAGCTCAATTACCGGCGCTTGAGCATCGCGTTCTATGAGCCCTTTAAACTTCTATAAAATCACAGGTTACACAAGTAATAGTTGCAAAAACTTTTATGATTTGTGCTGAGAATCCTCATTTTTTTCATCAACGGGTTGGCTAATTTCGCCATTAGGACGACCTGAAAACATAGTCCACCAGACAATGAATACCAAAATAAGCAATGCAGCTAGTGCCTCAACTATTAATAACAACATTTTCTACCATCCTTTGCTAAATATTAAATTTTTTGTCCTGCTCTGGATTGTAGGTCTTCTTGCTTCATGTGCAACACCACCAAGCACAACACCGGCTATTGGCAATATCAGCCATCCAAAGTCGGTCTGGACACCCGCTAGTTTTTCAGATTTACCCGGCTGGCCCGATGACTCATTTCAACAAGCTTGGACAGCATGGATGAGGTCATGTCAAAAACCCACACAGGCATGGATGAATACCTGTGCTGAATTAAATAAACTCAGTAACAACTCAGAAATTGACAAACAAATTTGGCTTCAAAATAACTTTCAAGTTTATGCAGTTACCAATACCAACGGTAATCCTGACGGTTTATTAACCTCTTACTATGAACCAGAATTTAATGCCAGTCGTACCGCAAAAAACGGTTATGAAGTTCCACTTTATCGCACTCCTGCTACCTTGCAAAAGCAAAAACCTTGGTTTACGCGCAAAGAAATCGACACCTTAGCAGAAGCAAAATCTCAACTAAGGGGCAAAGAAATTGTTTACTTAGCAGATCCTATTGATGCCTTAATTTTACATATCCAAGGCTCTGGTAAAGTCAGAGTAACGGAGCCAGATGGCAGACAAAGTTGGACCCGTGTCGCATTTGCCGGCACCAATGAACAAGCTTATAAAAGTGTGGGACGATGGTTAATCGACCAAGGAGCCATCAAAGATGCCTCTTGGCGCAGTATTAAAGAATGGGCAAGTCGCAACCCGAATAAAGTCCAAGAAATGCTCTGGGCCAATCCTCGTTTTGTTTTTTTTAAAGAAGAAGCCATATCTGAGACAGACCCCACTTTAGGACCCAAAGGGGCTCAAGGTGTGCCATTGACCGCTAGAAGGTCTATTGCTATTGACCCAGCAAGCATGCCATACGGCACACCAGTTTGGTTAAGTACCAAAGGCCCAACCTTAAATGAAAACCGCCTCATGATAGCTCAAGATACTGGTAGCGCTATTACTGGGGCAGTTAGAGCAGATTATTATATGGGCTCTGGATTTCAAGCAGGTGAATTGGCATCTCAAGTAAAGCAAAACTTAAGATATTGGGTTTTACAACCTAAAACAAGCAACTAATCGAATTGATTTTCATTCATTTTCACTTTTTAATCGCCCTATGTCTTATTCTTATAGCTACTTAAAAACGCCTCAATTCAGAGCCTTTATTCGGTTAGTAGCATCCCGCCCAAAAGCTAGATTTTTAGATATTGGCCCTGTCCACCCCGGTGGACAATCTATTACTACTCCACTTTACGAAATGGGTTGGCAAGGCATTAATGTAGAACCTGTTCAATCCTATCTTGATTATCTTAAAAAAGTCCATCTTCGCATTCTTACCGTGACTTTCAGAACAGGAGTACTGGAA
>JALQUL010000375.1 GCA_023260735.1 Limnohabitans sp.
ACCAGCAGACATATTATGAAAATCAACATGACCGAAACCAGACTCTTTCATGAGAGATTTAAGCTCCTCTTGACCAGGATGCATACGAATCGACTCAGCTAAATAACGATAACTTTGTGCATCTCCCGCAATCATAGAACCTAATTTAGGAAGAATATTAAAGGAATACCAATCATATGCCTTTTCGAGAGGTTGAGCAATTTTAGAAAACTCCAACACTAACAACTTACCGCCTGGTTTAATCACACGGCTCATTTCTTTTAATGCCAAGTCTTTATGCGTCATATTGCGCAAACCAAAAGCAACCGTTACGACATCAAAATACGCATCAGGAAACGGAAGTTTCTCGGCATCACACACCACTGTTGGCAAAATGACACCGTGGTCAATCAATCTATCTCTACCAGTACGTAACATGGCTTCGTTAATGTCGGTATGAACCACCTGCCCCTGACGCCCCACTTTTTTTGCAAAAGCCAAACCCAAATCACCAGTGCCACCCGCAATATCAAGTACTTTATAACCTGGTTGAATATCAGCTACCAATACAGTGTAGGCTTTCCAAGCACGATGTAACCCAGCCGACATAAGGTCATTCATAATGTCATATTTAGAGGCAACAGAATCAAAGACACCACGCACTTTGCTGGCTTTTTCTTTTTCTGCAACGGTTTGAAAACCGAAATGGGTTTGTGTCATGATGAATAAATTTAGAAAAATAATAGATCTTAAAAATTAATGACTAGCGCAGCCTTTTGTTGCTACTTGAATCATTTCTGAATCACGAGTTTTATTAGCTTGCACTAATTTTTCTTCGTATTGTTGCCAAAGCTGCTCTTGTTGGTCACCTAAAAAATAGAGGTAATCCCAAGAAAAAATCCCACTATCATGCCCATCAGAAAACTGGGGTTGAATAGCGTAATTGCCTACTGCTTCAAGTGCGGCAATATCTACATTTCGTTTACCAGTTTGTAAGGTTTCTTGCCCAGGGCCATGACCTTGTACTTCGGCGGAGGGTGAGTAAACACGCATTAACTCAAAAGGAATACGAAACTCTTTGCCGTCTGAAAAAGAAATTTCGAGAACCTTGGATTGTGAGTGCACCGTCAAAGCGACTGGTGTAGGACTATTGTGACTTAAACCG
>JALQUL010000308.1 GCA_023260735.1 Limnohabitans sp.
GTTGACCCCATTTGTTTTAAGGCATACAAAGTAAGTAAAACTGCAGGCACAGAGCCCATTGATAATTGAATAACAATTTTCCAGTCAATTTCACGTTTGCGTGCTAATTGCAACGAACCACTCATTTTAGTAACGGCGGCAAATAACAAATCAGTACCAATGGCCAAATGAGGCTTAATACCAAAGAAAAAAATGAGAATAGGGGTCATTAAAGAGCCGCCTCCAACGCCGGTTAAACCAACGATAAAGCCCACTCCAAAGCCCGCAATAATATAAGCAAGTAGTTCCATAGCAGTTAATGTATATAGATATGTATATTTCGCAAACTACATTATTTTTGTTTACTTATATGAATTTTTATATAAAGCGCAATGGATGGAGTCTTTTAAAATCAGAATGGCTAATAGGCAAGGCATAGCCTAGTAGGGAGTCAACCAGGCTTTGCGCGCATAAAGCAGCCAAGCTAAGACCTCTAGAACCCATGGCACTACAAACATAAAGCTGAGGCTTTATTTGTCCCACAATAGGGTATCTATCTCGGCTCACCCAGCGTATGCCTTGCCAAGCCAATAATGAATGATTAAATTGCAGGCTAGCTTGTAAATGTTCGACTGTTTTTGGGCCTAATAAATCATGAATTTTGTTAAAGTTAGCCTGATGAGAGCTTTGTGTAAGTGCTTCGGAAAAGATGACTTTAACGCAGGAGCGTAAATTAAAATCATTTAACGGTTGGTAAGTAGCTCCTATTAGCCAATAAAGTGCAGTATTTTGCTTTTTATCAGTAATTGGTACTTGCGGTAATAAATGACCCCAACCATTGACGGGGTGTAAGGGCAATACGGTAGGCTCTGGTTTGAAACTCTTGAGTGATGATTTTGCAAATGGGCTTGGCCATTTAGCCCAAGTGACTTGTCCTGCAATACCTTGAAAGGCATCATGTTTCCAATCAATGGCAGAGTTTTTTAGGAGGCTATTGATACCAGTAGAGTTGGTTAAAATGACTGCATCTGCTTCTAATTGTGTTTGATTATTGATTAAAAGTTTCCATTTTGTTTTTTCATTAAGAGTTACTTCTTCAAGTTTATGAAGTTCTTGTTCAAAATTGACTTGAATATTGGGATGGTCCAAACAAGCCTGAATAAGAACTGGCGCTTGTATCCAACCGGCTAATTCGTGCCAGTGTTGCTTCGCTTGCACCTCATGAATAGGGGAGGTGCTTTCTTGATTTTTATTGGCTCTTAATTTTTTTTCAAGTACTCCACTTAAATCATAATCTTGACCTTCCTTTAAGCCCAATTGTGCTAATAATTGACAGGTAGCCCATAATCCTTGTCTAGTGAAGTAGGCTAATCCTGGTCCTGCGTTATTTTGCGCCACAATTAAACCCGCTGGTAGTCCTGATGCTCCAGCACCTAGCTGTTTTGCCGCTTCTAAAACAGTGACTTGAAGCCCTTGTTGGGCTAATAAATAGGCCGTAATAGCACCACACAAACCAGCCCCCACTACTATCACTCTTGGCAATTGGCTAACATGGAGGTTACAAAGTGCAGGTGTTTTAGCTTTGACTTTAAAAAAGGGGTGATAAAACCAACTAACAGGGGCGTTTGTCTGGTTAAAAATGCTGTCGTTCGAACTAGCAGGGTGGTCTGGCTTTTGAAGTAGTTGAAATCCAGCTTGTTTTAATTGTGCAGCCTGCGGTTCATGGCAAATCGACATCTGTAAAACTGTGTTATGGATTGTCTCAGTGGTTGTGGGTGCTAAGCACAAACGGCTCAGTTGCGACGCAGTAAAAGAACTCCAACCCTTAACCTCGGAGTTGGCAAAAATAATATTAAAACTGCTTTGTATTTGAGCTAGAGTTTTGTCGAGTGGGCCAATGCACAAGGTAAAACTAATGGCTTGCTGGTGTTGGGGTAAATGAATATAAAACCGATGAAAACCCAAGTCCAGTATTTTATTTTTGAGTTGTTGAGCAGCATGGCTGGGCAAGGTAATTAAATGAACAATTGCAGCATTTAAAACAAGCGGGGCATTGGCATAAGCAACCCAAATTAGTGGTTTTTGTGAGGCGCTATTTGCGTGATACAGTTTTAATCGTATCTGCTCCAAAAAATGGCGATTATTTTGAAAAGTAAGATCAAGAATTTGCATATTTTTTAAAACAAAGGCCACTAAAAAACTCAACCCAAAAATACTATTAAAGCATGTTTGGGTTGAGTTGTGTGACCCTATAATAACTTTACCGACTATAAAAATTAATCTGTAAAGCGCTGGCTAGTCGAGCCAAACTTTTTAAAATTATTGTGCTGGTGGCACATAACCTTGCGCAGCATCGGCACCACCACCAAAAAAGTGCGCTTCCATTTGGCGAGCCAAATATTGCCT
>JALQUL010000105.1 GCA_023260735.1 Limnohabitans sp.
CGAGAAACCACATTTGATCAAGATTTAAGTGTGAGCCTTCACAAGCAGGAGTTAGGTCGTACGCTAGATTTATTATGCCAACAGGTTTCGGATGATTTAAAAAGAAAAGGCTATAGAGCCAAAAGCATAGGTATCAAATTACGTTTTGCAGACTTTAAAGCGGTCACCCGTGATCAAACAGCACATACTTATATCCAAGAGGCAAGCTCAATCAGAAAGTTATGTAGCCTAGCACTTAAGCGCGTCGATTTATCTCGTCGAATTAGATTATTAGGGGTAAGGGCGGCAGGTTTAATCTCTATAGCAGAGTTAGGTCAACATGAACACAATAGGCAGGTTCCTAAAATTGCAGAACAAACTTCTTTTAATTGGTAGTTCTAAAATGAGCTTAAATGTTAAAGGTAGCTTACTCTAAAAAAATTGCATCAAAAGGTAATAGTTCAGTATCTAGTGTAATTTTCAGTACTTAATGGCCTAGTTGTTCGCTAAAATTTGCTCTGTATGTTTAGATTGAAAAAAATAACAAAACATTTGGAAAAATTATTTTTTTATTAAGGAATTTCTGTGCAACTCAAGACCGTGCCATAAATGCGGTTAAGAGTTTTGCTAAAGATTCCTTAACTGTCAGCCAAATAACTGTTTATTTTTTTGAGTTCATACAAAGAGGCTGGCGAATAGTTTTTATGCTAAATGTTCAACCGTTTCCAATAAAAGACTAAACTAATTTTTTAGCTGACAGCAGACCAGTAAGGAATTTAATTTCACTGGTGGTCTGCCTTGATTAAACAAAATTTAAAATTTCTACACCAATTATCGAGGGTATTTTTATGATTAAAAAATGGTTGTTTTCTTGCATGCTAATTTTGCTTAGCAGTTGGAGTTTTGCTAGCCCCAACCCTAACTCAGCTGCATTTGTTGTAGGTTTGGCTGGCAAATGTATGGATGTGAAGGGTGGACAATTAAATGACGGTGCTGAAGTGATTTTATATACCTGCCATGGTGGTGAAAATCAAAAATGGTTGAAGCAAGGTGATCAAATTAAAACCGTCAATGGTAAGTGCTTAGATGTAAAAGACGGTAATGCAAGTACCGGTGCTAGAGTCATTTTATGGTCTTGCCATAACGGTGATAATCAAAAGTGGCGTTATATAAACGGCACGATTCAAAGCAAAATGGGTAGTTGTTTAGAGGTAGTAAATGCGGACCCTAGAGATGGCACACCACTTCAAACCAGTGTTTGTCAGGGTAGGCCTAGTCAACAATGGTCAGTAGAGGATACGATTAATGCACAACCGCAGCCTTTACCACAACCTGTTCCAAGACCTATTCCTCAGCCCTACCCAGGCAATTTATCTCATTCTGTTAAAATTATTGGCCTTGCCAATAAATGTTTAGATGTAGCTGATGGTAAAGCCATTGTTGAAACCAAAGTAATTATGTATTCTTGCCATGGCGGAGCCAACCAAAGCTGGCGCCTAGAGGGCAGTCAAATTATTGGTATTGGAAATAAATGTTTAGAAATCAATAATGCTAATAGAGGTGACGGTGGCAACGTTGTGATTAATAATTGCGATAACGGTGATAACCAAAGTTGGAAATTTGTTAATGGTCTGATTCAAAATAAAATAGGCACTTGTTTAGACGTTGCTAATGCCTCCACAGCAGAAGGAACAGCTGTTAAAACATATAAATGTCATGGTAGAGCCAATCAGCTATGGAGAACTGAAAATATTGGTTCCGATCATGGCAGACCTGGTCCTATTTATCCAGAGTCATTGACTACAGAAATTAGAGGCTTGGCTAACAAATGTTTAGAGCCAGACTATGGTCGGGCAGCAGATGGCACTCGTCTGGTAATGAATAACTGTAATGGTAAAAGTTACCAGCAATGGGAGATTTTGGGCGATGTGATAAGAAACATCAATGGAAAATGTGTCGATGTAAAAGATGCTAAAAACAAAGATGCAACGCCTGTAATTTTGTGGTCTTGTAACGGTGGCGATAACCAACGTTGGAAGCTTAACCAAGATGCGACTATTCAAAGTAAATTGGGTCGTTGTATGGATGTGCTTAATGCTTCAACTGCTAACCGTACTGGCGTTTATACTTTTAAGTGCCATGCACAAAACAATCAGCAATGGAAAATTAACCGTTAATTTGTAGTTGATTTATCTATTCGATTAACTATACTTAGCTAAAAAGCCCCTAAGAATAATACTTAGGGGCTTTTTTTATAGATGCTTAATAGGTAGCAACATTCATAAAGAAGTTGGTATCAGATTATTGGGGCAATTTCGTTGGTATCTGACTTACAAAATTGAATTTGAAATAGAGCTTAGCTGATTATTGTGAGGTCCAGGCGCCATCAACAGGTAAGGTAATACCATTGATATTATGTGCCCAAGTTTGACAAAGCATAGCCGCTACTTCACCAATTTCTGAAGGTGCAGAAGTTCTTAAGCTAGGTTGTTTTTCTTTGAGTAAGTCTTGTTCGCCAAGTTTCATATCACCACCATATTTAGCCGCTCTAGCTAGAATTTGTGGTGCAATTAAAGCGGTTTCTGTCCAGCCTGGAGCAATACAGTTCACCGTTACACCACCAGACTCACGACTGCCAACTGCGGCTACTTCAAGGGCTGCTACTTTAGACAAGCCTACTAAACCAAACTTAGCAGCCACATAAGGGCCTTTTTGTGCAGACGCAACCAAACCATGTACGCTGGCAATATTAATAATTCGGCCAAAACCTTTTTCAATCATGCCAGGTAAAGCCGCTTGCATGGTGTGGAAAGCAGAACTTAAGTTAATGGCAATAATAGCTTCCCATTTGGCGGCAGGCATATCTACTACTGATGCAGTGTGTTGAATACCAGCATTGTTGACCAATATTTCAAGTCCGCCTTTCCAAGCCAAAACTTGTTTCATCATGGCTTCAATTGCCACAGGTTGGCTAACATCTGCATCGGAGAACATTACATCTGTTGCGCCAGCTGCCATGACAGTAGCCTTCGCTTCACTAATTTGTTCTGGACTAGCCAAACCATGCAAAACAATATTTGCGCCTGCTTGAGCTAAACGAGTTGCAATTGCCAAGCCAATACCTTGTGCTGAACCAGTGACTAAGGCAGTTTTACCTTTTAAAAATAAATCAGACATTCAATTTCCTTTTGTTTTCTTTAATAAAAATAGTGTGGCACACGCCTGCAGAAAAAATGAACAGCGCAAAGCCCTAAAATCAATTGGCTTGTCACTTAAGGGGCTTATTCGAGGCCCTCTTGTTTGAAGTCATTATCATATAACCAATTGAGCAGTAAACAGCCGATTACCTTAATTGAAAATAGTAAACCTAGGGAAGTTTGGAATGACTGACTCTACACAATAGGACCGCTGACTATATGTTAGGGTAGAAAGAACAATTAATAGGCTCTTCTAGGTCAATATCAATACGGAAAAAGGCCTTGTTTCTTATGTGTTTACTTACTAAAGCGCCATCATCCCAGAAGCAACTTAACCCAAACTTGCATAGCCCTGTTCGATTGGTGACAATCGCATTGAATATTTTGTGAAAAACTCTATGTTTGAGCATGGCAAAAAAACTTTTTTTGCGCTAAGCTCATTTCATATCCAACTGCCTATCCCTTATTTTAATAACAGGAAAACTCATGAATTGTTTTGAACTCACGGTCGATCAACATATTGCGCATTTGGTTCTGAATCACCCTGAACGCCTCAATAGTATGGATCCAGTTTTTTGGCGTGAGCTAAGTCAGGTACTCACTCGATTACATCAGTCAGCAGAGGCAAGATGTTTAATGATCTCAAGCACGGGTAAACATTTTAGTGCGGGAATGTCACTTGAAACTTTTTCAGGCGCTATTGCAATGGATGATAAAACCCCAGAGGGTAGGGCGGCTATTTTTGACTTATTAGGAGATATGCAAAATACCTTTACTCAACTAGAAACACTTCGCATACCTGTTATTGTCGCTATACAAGGGGGTTGCATTGGCGGTGCGGTTGATATGGTAACGGCCTGCTGTATTCGTTATGCGACTCAAGAGGCATTTTTCTGCATTCAAGAAATCAATATTGGCATGGTAGCTGATGTAGGTACTTTACAGCGTCTTCCTCGCTTACTACCCTTAGGTGTAATGAAGGAGCTCGCTTATACTGGCAGAAGGCTAAGTGCTCAAAAAGCCCTAGATTATGGTTTAGTTAACCAAGTTTTTAATAGCCACACAGAAATGTTAGAGGCTGCTAAAATTTGCGCTACTGAAATTGCTAGCAAACCACCTATTGCTATTTGGGGAACTAAACAAGCGGTCCATTATGCAAGAGATCATTCAGTAGAAGACTCTTTACGTCAAATGGGTTGGCTACAAGCAGGTATTTGGAGTAATCAGCATGTTAAAGAGGCGATTACTGCATTAAAAGAAAAAAGAGTGGGTCAATTCCCCGATTTGGCTGAAATGAAGTATTTTACTGATTCTGTTCGGGATGCTGAATAATCAAAGAAGTCCTCTCAAGGCGTCCTCCTTAGTTGCCTTGAGAACTGATTGAAAAAGGGAATAAAGCCAAATATGAGTGAGTTGACCTAAAGAAAAAAAGGTTGTTTATTGCCTAGCGGTGCGATGGGCAACAGGTGCAGCGACTGGATAGTTAGCCCTAAACGAACTCACAGCCATTTGTTGTTGACGACAAAATTTGGCATAAACTGCTAATTTAGTGGGCTTGCAATTATTTTGAATCGTATGAAAAATAAGCTCTAAGGTGGCTTCGGGTAAAAGATCGGCTTGTTGCAATTGCAAAATAAAAAATAATAAAGAAGTTTGTTCTATTTGTGGACCCGTATAGCTGATCTGCAGGCTAGCCCATATAGGCCTGCCATCTTGGCCTTTAACGCTTAATAATTGACTGGTAAATGTCTCGCTAACTGGTTGTTCATCTAGGGCTGCAGTTAATACTGTACTTTGTTCTGGATTGGGGTATTCAATGTCCAATCGATCCAAATCAAGGCCACTTAATTCCAGAACGATTTGTTTGTCAAACTGCATACTAGTGATGAGCTGAATGGAGACACTATTCATAATGGCGACTCCTGCCCACACCCTTCTCGATAGCTCATGCTTGAGTTGTTCTGCTACTGCTTGCGGGGAATCAAACTTTTGTTGGGCATAAGTATCTAAATAGCGACGCAAACTACTTTGATCTAATAAATAGGGACTTTCACAGGGCACACTAATTTGGACAATGGCTGGTTCAGGTTTACCTCTGCTACTAAGATAAATAAAATCATAAACAGTGATGACATCGGAGCCTAATAACAAGCGTTGATTACTAAAGGTTTTGCCTGTTAAGAGTATGTTGTGTCGAGGCACAATTTTTATATTGTCTAGGTGGGAGATGGCTACAGATGCAGTGTCTTGGTATGGCATAGTAATAGCTTTTTTGCGCAGTTGAGTAAGAGGAGTTTATAAAAAGGAATTTACAACATCTATAAAACGGATTAATTTTTTTGGTAGTTTTCAGGCCTTCTAAAAACCCATTTTTTATCGGTAGATGCTGGCTCAAAATAACGGTAACCCTCTAAGTTAAAAGATTTGATTCTTTCTGCCTGGGTGATTTGGTTTTCAACAATAAATCTAGCCATTAAGCCTCTTGCTCGTTTTGCAAAAAAACTAATTATTTTGTACTGCTGATTTTTTTCATCTTGGAAAACACATTCAATCACATTGGCTTTTAAAGATGAAAGTTGAACAGACTTAAAATATTCTTGGGAAGCCAAATTAATCACCACGGCTTGCTCTTGCTTAGCAAGTTGCTGATTTAAATAGTGACTAATTTTGTCATCCCAAAACTGATAGAGGTTGTTACTATTTTTGGTTTTTAAGGCGGTACCCATCTCAAGACGGTAGGGCTGCATTAAATCAAGTGGTTTTAATACCCCGTATAAACCACTTAAGATGCAAATATGTTGGTTGGCCCAATTAAGTTGTTCGTGGCTTAGGCTTTTTGCATTAAGTCCTTCGTAAACATCGCCATTAAAGGCCAAAATAGCGACCTTACTATTTTCCTCGGTAAACTCTGTACTCCAAGCTTGGTATCTTTGAGCATTAAGCTCGGCTAATTTTTCACTAATATCCATTAGTTCACTAATTTCAGTCGTTTTTTTTCGTTTTAAGACATCAATTAAAATTTTAGACTCAGCTATAAAACCTGGCGTAGAGTTGTGAGTAGCTGGACTTGTTGAGTCAAAGTCGAGTGATTTTGCGGGGGAAAGCAGTACGATCATGTTCGAATAAATGAGAGTCAAAAGTGAGAAGCTTGAGGAAAATACAGCTATCAAATAAAAAGCAAGGCAAGCGGGCCTTATACCACTTCCTTATGAATTATGCACCTAGACCAAAGAAAAAGCGCACATAAGGATATTAAGTGCGCTTTTTACTGAGACGAAAAAATCAAAAAAAATTATTCAATTTTGGCTTTTTTACGTAGTTCTTCTTGAAAACCAGCCATTTTTTGCTGTTTTAATTGCTGTTCAATTTGTGGCTTAACGTCTTCTAATTTGGGTAGTTCTGTTGCACGTGAGTCATCTACACGAATAATATGGAAGCCGTATTCTGATTTCACTGGCACATCAGTCATTTGACCTTTATTAAGTTTGACCATTGCAGCTGAGAATTCAGGGACCAAGCTAGCAGGGCTTACCCAATCAAGATCACCGCCTTTAACAGCAGAACCCTTATCCATAGAAGATTTTTTGGCTAAGTCAGCAAATTTCGCGCCTTTTTTAATTTTAGCAATAATGTCTTTGGCTTCAGCTTCTTTGGCTACTAAAATATGGCTGGTTTTGTATTCTTTGCCACTGTTGGCAGATGCAAACTTATCGTATTCTGCTTTGACATCAGCATCAGATACTGCGAGTTTCTTTTGTTGTTCTTCGACTAATTGTTTAATTAAAATGGATTGGCGAGCCATTTCCATTTGTGATGCAAATTCTGGTGTACCGGCAAGGCCACGTTTTTCAGCTTCTTGCACAAAAATTTCACGCAAAATCAATTCTTCTTTGATTTGTGCTTTCATTTCATCAGTCACTGGGCGTCCTGATTTGGCAATTTCACGAGCTAAGGCGTCATAACGTGCATTAGGAACAGCTTTACCATTCACAATGGCAATATTTTGCGCAGATACTAAAGTAGTGGTGCCCATTAGCAAACAAGTTGCAGCAATAACGGCTAAGCGAGAAGATTTCATGGGAAAAGGTTCCGATTAAATAAAAACAAGAATTTCAACGACTTACTAGGTAGTTGAGGCGGTAGGAGCTTGGGTTTCAAGCGCAAGCGCATGAAGACCTAGTTCAAAAAAATCAGTTAGGCAACTATAAACTAATCGGTGGCTTGCGACTTTGCTAAGCCCCAAAAATTGTGCCGAGCTAATTTTTACTCGAAAATGCGAGCCTTGGCCACTTTCAGATGCACCCGCATGACCTGCATGAAGATAACTCTCATCAATGACTTCAAGTTGACTAGGTTGCAACTTTTCAAGTAAACGTTGTTGAATATGTTGGGCAGTAAGCTCTATTGCAACAGTTGGAGTAGCTGACATTATTTTACTTTCCTAAAAATAATTTGAAAGAAAGCCAAATTAATTAATGTTTTTATCTTCAGTCATATAGCGACTTAAATAAACGCCCTGACCAATGACAAATATCAGCATTAAACCCATTAAGCCAAATAATTTAAAATTAACCCATATATCGGTGCTGAAATTGTACGCTACATAGATATTGGCAAAACCCATAAAAGCAAAAAATACTGCCCAAATATAATTAAGTCGACTCCACACTGGCTCTGGCAAATTGATTTGTTTGCCCATTAAAGCTTTAATACCATTCTTTTTAAAGAATACTTGAGCCAAAATTAAACCCATACCTGCAAACCAATATAAACCGGTAGGTTTCCATTTAATAAAGTCTGCATTATGGAAATAAATGGTAGCTCCACCTAATACTAAAACGAGGCCAAAACTAATCCATAACATGGTGTCAATTTTCTGTTTTTTGACTGCTAAATATAAAATTTGTAAAGCAGTGGCCAATACCACCACCACAGTTGCTAACAAAACTGGGGCTTCGGTTGGGCTTACTATGCCACCCGCCACAATAAAGCCCAAATATTGGCTCGCAAACGAAGCGGCCCATTCGGCATTTTTGCCAGCGTATTTAAAAACACCAAAAAATAGCGCAATGGGTAAAAAATCAAATAAAAGTTTCATAAGGTAATTATCGACGATTTATATCGGTTTTTAAGAGATGCTCTTAGGACTCATTTGCAACAAAATTTAAAGAGGCTGAATTCATACAATAGCGCAGGCCAGTAGGGGCTGGGCCATCTTCAAACACATGGCCTAAATGAGAGCCACAATTAGAGCAATGTACTTCAGTGCGACTCATCCATAGTTTTTGGTCGGTTTTAGTTTCAATTGCATTGGGGTCAATAGGTGCAAAATAACTTGGCCAGCCACAACCGGCATCAAATTTGGTTTCAGATAAAAATAATGGTTGATCACAACAAATACAAACATAACTGCCGTTTTCGTAATGATCGTGGTATTTTCCAGTAAAAGCCCTTTCGGTGGCTTCATGACGAGTCACTTCATAAGCCACCGTTTCGGCTTGTTTAGCTCGTAAAATGGCTTGCCATTCTTCATTGGTTTTTACTATTTTTTCAGTCATTTTCAACATCCTTAGAGTTGTTGGTTAGGGGTATTTTAAAGTAAAGCCAGTTGCGAAAAGGACGTTTTACGAGTCCTTAAGATAGGGGTTGAAATGGCCTATTCTAATGAATTTAAAACCCATAAAAATAATTTTAAGATTTTAGAGTCAGCCTAAAAGGATATATCGACATCTCTTTTGTTGCTTAATATGCACTAGCATTACTGCTCGATTAAGACGAACAACTAATTTCGATAGAGCTTGCCCAAGCGGGCGCAGGTCGTGCGTAATCGTCATATAAACTGTGAGTTTGATAAGGGTTGTGCAACACTTCTAATAATTGATTGATTTCAGAATAGTCACCTAACTGTGCTTTTTCAATCGCAATTTGTGCTAAATGATTCCTCAGAATATAGCGTGGATTGCTTTTACCCATTGTGCTCAATATATTATTTAAATTAAGGCTTTGCACTCTTTGTAAATACAGTGCATGCCATACATCAAAATTTTCTCTATGAATAAATAAATCTCTGGCATGAGAGGCGTTATTGGTTCTTAAAGTCTGTGCTAGCTGTTGCCAAAACCAGGTGTAGTCAATTTTTTCTTCACTTAATAATCGTAATAATTGGTGAATGAGTGGCCTGTCATTTTCCGTTACAGTCAGTTCATCTAATCCTAATTTGGCACCAAATTCATGTAAAAAGGCTTGTGAATAAACTTCGCGGTAGGTCTCAAGTGCATTTTTAGTAGCGTCTATATCTTGAATTAAAGGCAATAGCGCTTCAGCTAAGCAATGCAAATTCCAAAAAGCAATGCTGGCTTGTTGGTTATATGTGTAACGACCATTGGTATCCGAGTGATTAAAAATTAAATCAGGGTCAAAGCCGTCTAACATCTTAAATGGACCGTAATCTAAAGTCAGTCCTAAAATGCTCATATTGTCGGTATTCATTACGCCATGACAAAATCCGACGGCTTGCCATTTTGCAATCATTAACGCTGTTTTATGGCAAACTGCACTTAAAAATTGGCTGTATATCTCTTGTTTGGCAGTTGCTAATTGACATTCAGGGTAAAACCTTTCAATCACATAATCTGCTAATGTTTGGAGTGCTTGGTGATTATTTTGAAAAGAAAAATGTTCAAAGTGGCCAAAGCGAATAAAACTTGGCGCAACCCTTGCTAGTACAGCGGCTGTTTCTGGAGTTTCTCGCATCACCATTAGATCTGAGCCCACCAAAGATAAAGCTCTCGTGGTTGGAATTCCTAAATGATGCATTGCTTCGCTACACAAATATTCTCTAATAGAACTTCTTAAAACCGCTCTTCCATCGCCACGCCTGGAATAAGGCGTAGGCCCTGCTCCTTTGAGTTGAATTTCTTGGCCACCTTTAACTTCTCCAATTAGCATTGCTCTGCCGTCACCTAGTTGACCGGCCCAAACGCCAAATTGATGTCCACTATAGACACTAGCAGTCGGTTGTATTGGCCATATTTGAGCTACATCAGAACTGGCTGCAAAATTACCGCTTAAAATTTCTAGCGTTTGATTATGATCAAGCCAATCAGAAGGTAAGCCTAACTGTTGAGCAAGAGCATAATTTTTTACGATCCAATAAGGTTGAGGCAATTCCTCAGAATTAACAAATTGATGAAATGGCTTACCAAGCTTTGTCCAAGACTGAGTGGGGGCCAAGAAGGAGGGAGATAAGTTTTTCAAAATAATGCCATCAAAAATAAAAAGGAATTCAAATTGCCAACAATTTTGATGTTCATTGTGATACAAAGAGGATAGGCCTGAAAACTGTAGGTGCTCTTTTTTTTAGTAGAGTAGCAATTAATAATTTAAATAATTTGACTAGGAGACACAAAATATGTTGGGACTCATGCAAGACGAGCCTTTGCTCATATCTGCCATTATTGAATTTGCAGCACGCCATCATGGTAATGCAGAAGTGGTTTCAAGACGTGTAGAGGGCGATATCCATCGTACCAACTACCGACAAATTGCCAGCCGATCACGTCAAGTGGCAAATGCACTAGATGCAAAAAAAATAGCATTTGGCGATAGAGTTGCTACTTTAGCATGGAATGGTTACAGGCATCTAGAATTGTATTTTGGTGTAAGTGGTAGTGGCCGAGTGTTGCATACCCTTAATCCACGTTTGCACCCAGAGCAAATAGCTTGGATTGTGAACCATGCAGACGATAAGGTGCTTTGTTTTGACATGACTTTTTTACCCATTATTAAAGCCATTGCCACCAAAGTGCCTGGTGTTCAGCATTTTGTAGCCATGTGTGACGCCAATGTATTGCCCTCCGATACAGGGATTACAGGATTAGTGAGTTATGAACAATGGCTGAACGAACAATCAGATCATTACACATGGCCAGTTTTTGATGAAAAATCAGCTTCAAGCATGTGTTACACCAGTGGAACAACGGGTCATCCAAAAGCTGCTCTTTATAGCCATCGCTCTACCATCTTACATGCCTATGCAGCAGCCCTACCCGATAGCCTCAATATTAGCGCACGCGACAGTATTTTGCCTGTGGTGCCTATGTTCCATGTGAACGCTTGGGGTATTCCTTATAGTGCTGCTATGACCGGTGCCAAAATTGTATTTCCTGGTCCCGCTATGGACGGTAAATCGGTGTTTGAACTGATTGAGTCAGAGAAGGTGAATTTTGCCGCTGGCGTACCTACTGTTTGGCAAATGATGTTGGGTCATGTACATGCTGAAAATTTAAAATTCAGTACTCTCAAAAGAACAGTAATTGGTGGTTCGGCTTGCCCGCCTGCCATGATTAATGCGTTTAATGATGTGTATGGTGTAGAGGTATTACATGCTTGGGGTATGACTGAGATGTCTCCGCTTGGCACCGTTTGTACTTTAAAAAATCATCATGATGCATTGCCAGCGCAAGACAAATTAAAAATTAGACTCAAGCAAGGTCGCTCTATTTTTGGTGTCGATATGAAAATTGTCGATGAACATGGCGAAGAGTTACCTTGGGATGGCAAATCATTTGGCGACCTCATGGTCAAGGGCCCTTGGATTATTTCTAACTATTACAATTCAGATGCAGCCTCGCCATTAATAGATGGTTGGTTCCCAACCGGTGATGTGGCCACCATTGATGCAGATGGTTATATGCAAATTACCGACCGTAGTAAAGATGTGATTAAGTCGGGTGGTGAATGGATAAGCTCGATTGATGTGGAAAACATTGCGGTAGCTCATCCTGCAGTAGCCATGGCAGCATGTATTGGTATTAAACATCCTAAGTGGGATGAGCGTCCAATTGTGATTGTGGTGACCAAACCAGGTGTAGCGCTTACACGCGAAGAATTATTGGCCTTCTATGAAGGTAAAATTGCAAAATGGCAAGTACCCGACGATGTGGTTTTTGTTGAGTCTATTCCTTTGGGTGGTACGGGTAAAATGCAAAAAACCAAATTGCGTGAGCAGTTAGCTGGTTATGTTTTACCCAACTTGTAAACATGAGGCACAAATGTTAGTTGTTCAATAAGCAATTCAACTAACAGCTTGCTTCATTCAAACCTTGCATTAGACGGACTTATGAGTCCGTCTTATTTTTTGTATATGCATTTTTAACTAAGCTATGGACTTCTTTCTCTATTCATTACTCAATGGTTTGAGCTTGGGTTTGTTATTATTTTTATTGGCCTCTGGCTTAAGCTTAGTCTATGGCCTAATGGGAGTACTTAATTTTTCTCATGCTAGCTTTTATATGTTGGGTGCCTATATTGCCTACTCAATAAGCGCTAGTATAGGGTGGACTGCAAGCGTGCTTATAGCGCCTTTGTTAGTAGGCTTAAAACTGATACAAAATTTACAGTTTGTGATCCCTTTCTAGGCTCTGGTTCAACTGCAATAGCTAGTATTAAGCAAAAATGTAATTTTATTGGCTCTGATATTTCAAATAAGTCTATCACACTCAGTAAACAGAGAATTAAGGCCTTTTTATCAGATGGTATTGATATATATCAGCCAAAGCCAGCTGTAGATCCTAGTTTGCAGAAGGTTTTTTGGTGAAATAATGCCGAGATCAACGGCTTTAGCTAGGGCGTGGTATTTTCCACCTTCGCCAAGGT
>JALQUL010000270.1 GCA_023260735.1 Limnohabitans sp.
ACATGCATCAAAATTGGAATGCGTATTGCAGTGGCAACATTACTCGCACCGAATTGTGCCAACACACAAGAGTTTCAAAATACACGATGAGCATTCTTCGTCATATTGAAATCTGCTAGATATTGAGATAGCTTAAAAGAATTGTGCTTTACACCACCCACCAGCACTTAAAAATATAAAGCCAATAACTAATTACACCTCACCCGCCCCCTTAACTTCTTAACTTCACCTCGCACCGCTTTGGTGTCCAGACGCCTGCGCTGCGAGCTCTTTGTAGGCTTTGTGGCTTTGCGTGGCGTTGCTACTATGGCTACCCCATCAATTAATGCTTCTAGCCTTTGCTTGGCTTCTAGTTTGTTTTGTTCTCTACTACGGCTGGTTTGCACTTTCATCACCACCACACCGTCTTGGCTAATACGTTGGTCATTTAAGGCTAGCAAACGCTGCTTAATAAAATCGGGCAATGAAGAGCTATGAATGCAAAATCTTAAATGGACCGCATTGGCCACCTTATTCACATTTTGCCCACCCGGCCCCTGTGCCCTAATAAGGTTCAATTCGATTTCATTTTCGGGTATGCAATAGAGGTGGGGCATAAACTCTTTATTGAATAAATTTTTCTTGATGTAATTACTACAACGTCATATTACCGTCCATTTAAACTAAATCAAAGCGCTTGCTTAAATTGTGTGCTATCTTTATAGCTACCCATTGGCTCAATTTAAGCAACTATGAACTCTAGCCCCACCTCCCCCCATCAATTAGAGTCTTTTGATATTGCTATTCACGGCATGACCTGTGCTAGTTGTGTGATGCGTGTAGAAAAAGCAATTCTTAAAGTGCCCGGTGTAGAGCAAGCGCAAATTAATTTGGCTTTAGAGTCGGCACGGATTCAGTATGTCAAACCCTCTACTTTAGAGGCCACTGCAAGTCAAGCGAGTGGCTCCTCAACTGAGGTCGCAACACCCCCCCTTCACTCAGAGGTTTCGATGCAAGCCTTGGTCATGCGAGCGGTGCGTCAAGCGGGTTATGAGCCTAGTGCCCCTAATCAAGAATTTTTAACCCAAACCGTTAGCCCTTGGCAGGGTTTTAGCCCTGTTGCAATTGCCTTGTTATTGTCATTCCCTTTGGTCTTGCCCATGTTGTTAAGCCCTTTTGGCATTCACTTCATGATAAGCCCTTGGCAACAAATGATGTTGGCTGCACCGGTACAATTTTATTTAGGTAGGCACTTTTACAAAGGTGCTTGGGCATCCGTCAAAGCCTTCAGTGGCAATATGGATTTATTGGTGGTTTTGGGCACCTCTTCTGCTTGGATTTTATCGCTTTGGTTATGGCTAAGCCAGCCCGAATTATCCATGCAACACTTGTATTTTGAAAGCGCCAGCGTCGTGATGAGTTTGGTCATGCTTGGCAAATGGTTAGAAGGACGAGCCAAACACGAGACTCTTCAAGCCATTGGTGCCTTAGCCAAACTGCAACCCGACACCGCCCATTGGATCAGTAAAAAAGGCATGGTCGATGTACCTGTCGCCGAATTAATGCCAGGTGATTTTGTAAGGGTGAATGCGGGTGAAAAAATTCCCGCCGATGGCTATTTAACCGAGGGAGAAACGCAGGTCGATGAGTCGATGTTAACGGGCGAATCTATGCCAGTGCGCAAATACCCTTGCCAACCCAATAGCGTACACAACATGCTAACTGGTGGCTCGATTAATGGCGATAACAGCATTGTGATGCAGGTCAGCCGAACCGGTGCCGATAGTGTCTTACAAAAACTAATTACTTTAATGATAGATGCACAAGCCGGCAAAGCACCCATCCAAAGAATTGTCGATCAAGTGGCGGCTGTTTTTGTACCAGTGGTCATTGTGATTGCAATTGCAACTTTTGTAATTGCGTGGCTAATGGTGGGAATAGCTTTAGAACAGGCTTTAATTCAGGCCGTTGCCGTGTTGGTAATTGCCTGCCCTTGCGCCTTGGGTTTAGCTACCCCAGCGGCCATTATGGCGGGTACTGGTGTGGCCGCCAAGGTAGGGGTTTTAATTAAGGATGCACAAGCCCTAGAATTAGCACACCAAGTCAGCGTAGTAGCGTTTGATAAAACCGGCACTTTAACCATGGGTCAGCCGAGTTTGAGTCATTATGAGAGTCTGGCATTGGCTCAGCCACATCTCGCATTACAAATTGCTGCCAGTATGCAACAAGGGAGTAGTCATCCACTGGCACATGCGGTGTTAAAAGCAGCCCAAGACCAAGCCATAGAATTAGTCCAACCTGTATCGGTTAAAAATATTGCAGGGGCTGGCTTAGAGGCAGTCTTAGCAGATCCAGCAACTACCGGCCAATTCAATACTTTTTATTTAACCAGTTTGCGCTGGTTACAAAATCAACTCCAATTCAATCCAGAAATCGAAAAAAAGGCTATCGAATGGCAACAGCTTGGAGCGACGGTATCTGTGCTCGCACAAAAAAATTCACTCACTGAAGGTGAGGGGCTGGAGGTACTCGCCATTTTTGGATTTTTAGACTTACCCAAAGCCACAGCTCAACAGGCCATTAGCGCTTTAAAAGCCAGAGGCATACGTACTATTTTAATTTCAGGAGATAACCAAGGTGCCGCTTATGCCATGGGTCGACAATTAGGTTTTGATGTTGACAATGGCGAGGTCATTGCTGAAGTGTTGCCTGCTGGCAAAATTGATCAAATCAAGCGTTTACAAAATAAGGGGCAAACCATTGTGGCCATGGTGGGAGATGGTATCAACGATGCGCCCGCACTGGCCGCCGCAGATGTAGGCATGGCAATGGGTACGGGAACGGATGTGGCTATGCATGCCGCCTCTATTACTTTGATGCGAGGCGACCCTTTATTAGTCGTTTCTGCTTTAGACATTTCTCAACGTACGGTACAAAAAATTAAACAGAATTTATTTTGGGCGTTTATCTATAATGCACTAGGTATTCCTTTGGCTGCCTTTGGAATATTAAACCCTATGGTTGCTGGTGCAGCCATGGCAATGAGCTCGGTAAGTGTGCTATTAAATGCTTTGTTATTAAGGCGTTTTAAGCCCGCATCTCCCGCTCTTATTTCTACTTTTGATAAAGATTAACCCTTATGTTGCCCAAGTCGTCGTCATCTGCCGTTTTTTCTGAAAACTTATTATTGGCTTTGGCACTGGCTTTAGGGGCGGCAGTCTCTTTGGGAATTACTCGTTTTGCCTATGGGCTTTTGTTAGTCCCCATGCGAATTGATTTGGGTTGGAGCTACACCATTGCGGGCTTAATGAACACTGCCAATGCTTTAGGTTATTTTATTGGTGCATTGGCAACGCCTTTTTTAATGAAACGATACGGTGCAGCAGCAGTGTTGTTATGGGGCAGTGTATTGGCTAGTTTGTTTATGGGTTTAAGCGGATTTTTTACTGACACCTATTTATTGTTATTGCAACGTTTAATGGCTGGCGTTGCCAGTGCTTTGGTGTTTATTGCAGGTGGTTTGTTGGTCGCCCGTTTAGCGGCACTAGAACCCCAACGGGGCGGTTTGTTATTAGGTATTTATTATGGTGGAACAGGCATTGGAATTTTTGCTTCTGCCTTGTTGGTACCATGGGTTTTAGCGAGTGCAGTCAACACGACCCACGCTTGGTCTTGGGCTTGGTGGGCTTTGGGCCTATTGTGTGTACTGGCTACGCTATGTTTAATGTGGCCAGCAAAGGTTTTAGGTCAGCAACAGCTAGCAGCATCGACTCAACAGTCACTTGACCGACCCGACTTTCAAATCAAAGATTTTCGTTTTGCTTTGGCTAGTTACACTTTGTTTGGTGTGGGTTATATTGGTTATATGACTTTTGTGATTGCGCTGTTAAAAGAGCAAGGTGTAGCTAGTCATTTAATTACCATTTTTTATTCCTTATTGGGCTTGGCGGTCATGGCCTCTTCCAGAATTTGGGCCCGCTTATTAGATCGTTATAAAGGCGGACAAGCCTTGGCCATCTTAAGTGCCTTACTTTCTTTGGCTACACTTTTACCCGCTATTACCTCGATATTTTTTGTGATATTTTTATCGGGTCTTTTGTTTGGAGCGGTGTTTTTATCTTTGGTAGCCTCTACTACTGCATTGGTCAGGCATAACGTGACCCCTAGTAGCTGGCCCAAAGGAATTAGTGCATTTACCGCCGTATTTGCCTTTGGCCAAATTGTGGGCCCAACTATGGTAGGTTTTGTAGCCGATGGTCCCGGTGGTTTAGCATTAGGTTTGTTATTTTCAAGTGTCGCATTAGGACTTGGAGCAGTCTTAGCAAGTAGGCAAAAGGCATTAGTAGCGAGGTGAGTTTTTAACTCCAGCATAAAGTGACTTAAGGAGCTGGGGTTTTATCTCCTAAGCTTGCCGTTCGCAACCATATGCTGGTTGGATTAGATACAGGTTCCGTTTGGGATTGAACTGATGGTTCAAATGGGCCAATGAAACTGCCGTACTTTAAGCGAGCAATTGGAGCCCTTACCTTTTTCAGTCTGGTTCTTCTGGCGGCATTTTGATAATAGTCGCGTCCAACTGCTCAGTGAGGGACTCAATACTCGGAAGCAGTCTTGCCAGCTCATTGGGTAACTCGGGAGAGGTACGGTAAGTGGATACGCCAATGGGCTTGTTCATGCCCTGTAAGGCGTACTCCACAATGGTTTGTTCTTTGGATTTGCACAGGAGAAGGCCGATGGTCGGGGCATCATGGACTTTATCGCGCACCAGGTCGTCCATGACTGCGATGTAGTAGTTCAGCTGCCCCGTGTATTCAGGCTTGAAGGCTGTGTTCTTGAGCTCCACCACCACGTAGCAATGCAAGCGTGTGTGATAAAACAAAAGATCTATGAAACACTCTTGGCCTGCTACTTCCAGCCGGTATTGACTCCCCACAAAAGCGAAACCAACGCCAAGCTCAATGAGGAAGTCTTTGAGATGGTTTATGAGGGCCTTCTCTATTGTTCGCTCATTGGTTGGCTCAAGTAGACCCAAAAAGTCGAAGGTGTAAGGATCTTTCAGCAGGTCACGCGCCAGATCGGATTGCGGTGCGGGCAGCGTGTCCACGAAATTCGTCTGGGCCACTCCAAAGCGTACGTGCGCCTGGCCCTCAATTTGCATCTCCAGAACAGAACGACTCCACCCGTTTTCGATGGTTTTTTTGATGTACCACTCGCGAGTGGTACGGTCGTGAAGCTGGGTGATCAGCGTGATGTTTTGACCCCACGGCAATTGGTCAACAAGCTGTTGACCAATTGGATTTTCTGGCCACGCTTCAGCAAACCGTGCCATGTATTTGAGGTTACTCAGCGAAAAGCCTTGCAGGTCTGGGAATTCATTTTTTAGATCTCTGGCCAATTGCTCGATGACTTTCGACCCCCATGATTGGGCAGCACGCTGGTGCACAATTTCATTCCCAATGCGCCAATACAGGCGGATGAGCTCACTGTTGACAGCAAGGCTTGCTTTCACACGAGCGCTGCGAATCTCTGCTTTGAGGCTTTCAAGCCAGGTGGTGTAGTTGGATGTGGTGGAAATTGGCATAAGACTTATCGTATCGAAAAATGGTGTCTTTGCAACTGCAATTCACTCATTATTTTGAATGTATCAATGCTCTAAAGGGGGAGAACAATACCAAATGCCATATTTTTTGGGGTCATTTCATGCCAAGGGGGGACTGAGGGGGATGGGCAAAGGCTGAGCTTTATCTTTGGTCACTTTTGCTTAACAACAAAACGGGGATAAGACCCACTAATACTAAAACCAAAGACGGCACTGCCGCTTCTGCTAGGCGTTCGTCCCGGGCTAGTTGGTAGGCGGCTACTGCTAGGGTGTCGGAGTTAAAGGGGCGCAAAACAAGGGTGGCGGGTAACTCTTTCATCACATCGACAAACACCAATAAACTTGCCGCCAATACCGATGGTCTTAATAAGGGCCAGTGGATTTTTTTAAAAATAGCCCAGCCCTTTACACCTAATAACTGTGCCGACTCATCTAAACTAACAGGCACTCCTTGATAAGCACCTTGCACACTTTGCAAAGCCACTGATGAAAAACGAATGAAATAAATCCATAATATTCCTAAGCTAGTCCCAGTAATCCAATAACCTAATTTCAAGTTGGGATAATAGGTTTGCCAAGTCATAATCGGCATTAATAAACCCACTACTAAAACAGCACCGGGCACGGCATAACCTAAATTTAAAACTTGTACAGCGACATTTAATGTCTTAGAGGATTGCACTCTTTGTAAATAGGCCAATATCAAAACCCAACTCACAATTAACAATGCGCCGGTTGCTGCTAACTGAATACTATTAATAGTCCAGTGTATAAAATTAGTCCACACCAACTCTAATGTAGTGGAGTAAATAGAAGCTATTAAAATAGCAACAGGCAAAATAAATGCCAACAACAAGGGTAATGCGCAAATAAGGCTGGCTATTATTTGGCCTTTTAATGCCAGCTGAATACGGGGCGCTTGTGTGCCTAATCGTTGGCCCTTGCCTACAAATCTCAGTTGTTGTTGAGCTTGTTTTTCTAATATCACCACTACCAAAATAAATACTAATAAAAAACTAGCCAACTGCGCTGCCGCTAACTTGTCATCCATGACCAACCAAGCTTTATAAATTCCGGTTGAAAAAGTAGCTACACCAAAATAACTGGTAACACCGTAGTCGGCAAGTGTTTCCATTAACACCAAGGTAATGCCTACGGCTATAGAAGGCCTTGCCAAGGGCAAAATGACTTTTACAATTTGCTTAGAAATAGATAAGCCCAATAACTGTGCAGCATCTAATAAATGATGCGACCTTTGTAATAAAGCGCTGCGAGTTAATAAATAAATATACGGGTATAAACACAAACTGAGCACCACAATTGCACCTGGCAAACTTCTAATTTCTGGAATAAGTCGACCTTCGAGTTCAAATGTGTTTCTGAAAAAGTTTTGAAAAGCCCCACTAAATTGAAAAAAATCAGTGTAGGCATAAGCCAATACATAAGCGGGCATCGCCATGGGTAACAATAAGGCCCACTCCCACCATTGTCTGGCTTTAAACTCAAAAATACTCACGCACAAAGCGCTTGCGACCCCCAGCATGGTGCTACCCAGCAACACCCCAAAAGCCAAATAAAAAGTATTAAGCGTGTACTCGGGTAATAAATGCTGAGCCATTTCTTTTAAGATTTTCTTTGAACCAAGGGCTAAGATCACCATAGTTGTCCTGTAGTGAGTTATAGAAAACTTCCTTCATAACACCATCTTCTTTAAAATGACTTTTAGCGTTATCGGAGATTTCCTTTAGAAAATTACT
>JALQUL010000302.1 GCA_023260735.1 Limnohabitans sp.
ACAGGACTTTTTTCCTGATAGATGCTTTCCTGATGACATATCAAAATCTATTGAAATTGGTTCTTTGTCGTCAACTAATTCAAAACTTACTATTACGCATGCAGTATTTGAAGACGTCAGTGAAGAGGTGGTTTCGAGTAGTGGCGAAACAGTAAAAACTGTTCGTACTAAAACTTATATACCTAATGAACAGATTTCACCAGAAGACATGGATCAGTCGCAAATCGAGGTTTATCACGGTTTATTTGTTCGCAAAGGAGATGATGGTATAAATGTTATAAAGCTAAATAAATCCTCAAGCTCGAGATTAGGTCGACTAGAGAGAATAAATATTTCTAATGCAATGCCTTGTAGTTTTATTCCTACGCAATTTGTTTCTATGGATGAGTTAGCTGATGCATGGGACAAAATTGCACTCACTCCTCAGGAGGAAGTGGTTGGTAAAGCTTTAAAAATTATAGAGCCTAATTTTGAGAATTTAGTTTTTGTAAAGTCAGAGTTAAAAACTGGTTTTCAAGCAAGGAAGGAATTCGAAAGAAAACCTATGGTCAAATTAAAGCAAACCGATAGACCAGTACCTTTAAATAGTTTGGGTGATGGAATGTTAAGAGTGCTTCAATTGGTATTGAAAATTTTCCCTGCCAAAGGGGGTTTTTTATTAATTGACGAATTGGAAAATGGCTTACATTACAGTAGCTTAGAAAAAGTGTGGAGCTTATTATTTGAGATGGCAGAGAAATTACAAATACAAATTTTTGCTACTACACATAGTTGGGATTGTATTGAAAGTTTCTCTAGGGTTGCAAACGAGCGAACCGATATTGATGGTGTTTTATTTCGGTTAGGTAGAAGTGCTAAAAATAGCAATAAAGGTCAAATTGTAGCCACTGTTTTTAATGAAGAAGAGTTGTGCAACATTACGCAGACTGATGTAGAGGTGCGTTAATGGCTGAAAATATAATATTAGTTGAAGGCCAATCGGATAAGTCATTTTTTGAAGCTGTGCTAAAAAAAATAAGTTTGACTGCAGTTGTTCGTGTTTATGTGCCTAAGGATAGGGGAACAGGACATAACTCAAAGCAAGGAGTTTTGAATAAGCTATCAACTGAACTTAAGAATATACAAGATAATAATGAAAGTCGCCTTGCAGTAATACTTGATGCAGATAGCCAACCTAATGGTGGGCTTCAACATACACTTGATCAATTTGACCAGAAAGTTAATCCAGATGGTTACTTTCGTGATCTAAGTAAAAATCTAAATAATCAAAATAGTGAGGGATTTGTATATCAACACAATGATGGTTTGAATAATATTGGACTTTGGGTCATGCCAAATAACTGTCATGAGGGAATGTTAGAGGATTGGATAAAGTCATGTATGCATACAAAAGAGAATGAATTATTTGAACATGTCGTCGCTTCAATAGATAATATTCCAGATGCTCCAAAGTTCAAGCCAATTCACAAAAGTAAGGCGGAAGTTGCAACGTGGTTAGCATGGCAAACAAAACCTGGACATGGACTTTACCAAACCATAGAAAGTGATTTGTTGGATGTAACCAATAATGATTACCAACAATTAGTGACCTGGTTAAAGACAATTTTTCCAACTTAATGCAATCTGAATCATATTTTTAAACCAATAAAGATAATTGCTGAGTATTTCGATTCATTATTTTGAAATAGCTTATGACAACTTATTTTTTCAATAATGTGAATTATTGAGATTTTTATATTTTTTGTACTTAGACTATGCTGCATTACCAAACTATTCCTGTCACCGCTTTCGAACAAAATTGTTCGGTCTTATGGTGCGATCAAACCCAAGAGGCTGCAGTAGTGGATCCCGGCGGCGATCTTGATCGAATTACCAGTTTTATTCAACAAAAAGGTTTAAAACTTCAACAAATTTTATTAACCCACGCCCATATTGATCATGCGGGTGGCACTGCAACATTGGCCAAAGAGCAAGCGATTCCTATTATTGGCCCCCATGAGGGCGACCAGTTTTGGATTGATGGTCTGCCAGAGCAAAGCCAACGATTTGGTTTTCCGCCTGCAGGTCACTTTACGCCTAACCGCTGGTTACAAGATGGTGACACCGTGCAGGTAGGTAATTGTGTTTTAAGTGTGCGTCATTGCCCAGGTCATACGCCTGGCCATGTGGTGTTTTATAGTCCAGAAATTCAACGTGCTTTTGTCGGCGATGTATTATTTGCGGGCAGTATTGGCAGAACTGATTTTCCTAAAGGCGATCATCAAACCCTTATTAATTCTATTACACAGCGTTTATGGCCCATGGGCAATGAGACTATTTTTATTCCAGGTCATGGTCCCGAAAGTAGTTTTGGGGAAGAGCGCCAAACCAATCCTTTTGTGGGTGGTACCTAAAACAATTTTTTAAAATAAGCGCTTTTTTCATACCCTAAACTGATTAGGGTTTTTAGTCTCAAACGGCTCTTGTTTGGCTCATAATCCTAGTGCACTCCATCCTTCATGATGGGTTTTATCGATTTATTATTAAAGACTCGTATGACTGCTCAAAATTTAACAACTGAAGCTGTACAAGCTGCCCTACAAACAGTGCTAGATCTCAATACAGGCAAAAGCTTTGTAGCGAGTAAAGCACTAAAAAATTTAGTCGTGAGTGGTTCTGAAGTGTCTTTTGATGTGGAACTTCCTTATCCTGCCAAAAGCCAAATTCCAGCAGTAAGAGCAAACTTAATTGCGGCTGCAAAAACAGTGGCCGGTGTAGAGAATGTTTCTGCCAACGTTATAAGTAAAGTAACCGCTCATGCGGTGCAACGTGGTGTGCAATTATTGCCAGGCGTTAAAAACATTGTGGCTGTAGCATCTGGTAAAGGTGGTGTAGGAAAAAGTACTACAGCCATTAACTTAGCCTTGGCCTTGTCGGCTGAAGGCGCATCTGTGGGTTTGCTTGACGCCGATATTTACGGCCCAAGTGTTCCAATGATGGCGGGTATTGATGGTCGCCCCGATACCCAAGACGGTAAAACTATGGAGCCAATGCATAGTCACGGCTTACAAATTATGTCGATTGGTTTTTTAGTCGATGCCGATCAAGCCATGATTTGGCGTGGTCCTATGGCGACTCAGGCCCTAGAACAATTATTAAGACAAACCAACTGGAAAGACCTCGATTATTTAATTGTCGATATGCCTCCTGGTACTGGTGATATTGCCTTAACACTTTCACAAAAAGTGCCTATGACAGGTGCTGTTATTGTGACCACACCGCAAGACATTGCTTTAATTGATGCCAAAAAAGGCATTAAGATGTTTGAAAAAGTGGGGGTGCCCATTTTAGGCTTGGTGGAAAACATGGCAGTTCATGTGTGCAGTCAATGTGGTCATGCTGAGCATATTTTTGGTGTTGATGGCGGTAAAGTCATGGCCAAAGAATACAACATTGATTATTTAGGTGCGTTGCCTTTATCACGTACGATTCGTGAACAAGTTGATGCAGGTAACCCTACCGTAGTGTCTAGTCCAGACGGTGAGATTGCTGGTTTGTATAAGGCTGTAGCGCGTCAAGTGGCTTTGGCAATTGCTCAGAAAAACAAAGATTTTTCTAGTAAATTTCCATCCATTAAAATTTCTAAAGAAACCTAATTAATGGCCACCGCACTACTCGACAATACAAGGCCTGAGTTGCTTGATTCTATTGAGGTAGTGCGACCTTGCTTCCCTTATACCGCTGACTTATTGGGTACGCTTGCCGATCAGGTGAAACAATCGGGACAACTGTACTTGAGTAATGCACACGCCACATTAAGTCGAAAAATAAAAGTGACCGATGAGAATGGCTTAGTGCGTGAAATAGGTATTCCCAATGAGCGCTCTTTAACGGTTTACCTCGATAAAAAAGAAATTATTACCCTTATGACTTTGGGGCAGGCACCAGAGTTATTGGTTTTGGGGTATTTGCGTAATCAAGAATTGGTATCTAGTTTAAATCAGTTGAAAAGTATAACCGTTGATTGGGAGGTAGGTGCGGTTGCAGTACTTACCCATAATCAAGTAAATCTTTCACAAAATCATAGCCAACAAAATTCAAGCACTATTCATAGGATGAATGAGATAGCAGAGTTACCTACTTCAGAGCTGGCAAGTACAACCAATAGTAAGAGTAATCGACGCACCGTTACTTCGGGTTGTGGCCAAGGTAGTATGTTTTCACATCTAATGGAAAACATTCAACACTTATCTCTTCCCCCTAACAAGGTCAAACAAGTTCAATTATTTTCTGTGATTGATGCTATTCGTGAATATCCTAGTGTTTATAAGTTGTCGGGCTCTGTTCATGCTTGTGCATTGTTTTTAATTAATCCACAGCATCCAGAAAGTCAGATGCAGTTATTGGTTGAAGATGTAGGCCGGCATAATGCGCTTGACACTATTGCGGGCTGGATGTGGATTCAAGAAAACTATGCCCATAGCCTCAATAACAAGCCATCTTATTTACTTTATACCACTGGCCGCCTTACCAGTGAAATGATGATTAAATCGGCTCAAATGCAAGTGCCTATTGTGATGTCTAGAAGTGGCACTACCGAAATGGGTTTGCAAGTGGCTGAGCAATTGGGCATTTGTGCGATTGGTAGAGCTGCCCATAGACGGTATTTATGTTTTACTGGCGCAGATAGAATTACTCCATAAAAAAAGCCACCTGAGGACTCATGGTGGCTTTTTACATGATAAGTTTTTTTAAGTAATATTAAACCCTAGTAGCAGGTAACTCTAGGGCTTTTAATAATTGTTCGGCGCTTTGTTGCCAATTTAAGAATGGCATTCCTTGAGAGGACGGATGTTGATTGAGCTTAGCAAGTTCTAACCATTGTTGCATGGCGGTTGCCAGACTTTGCGCATCTAGTCCATCAAAATACATGGCATGTTTTCCAGCTACTTCGTTAAAGACAGCTAAGTTACGAGCTAATATAGGAATTTGGTGTTGCGCAGCCTCAATTAAGGGAAGGCCAAAACCTTCACCCTCAGAGGCTGCTAATAAGCAGTGTGAGTGGGCATAGAGTAAATCAAGGTATTCATCGCTTACTCCTCTGGCCCAAATTAAGCGCTTATTGAGTTCAGGGTGTTTCAGCAAGGTTTTTTCAAAAGCCTTCATTTTCCAGCCTAATTTACCTATAAAGACTAAATTAATGTCTATGTTTTGAGCCCACAAAATTTCAGCAGCAGCCAACATTTGTTGATGGCCCTTGCGAGGCTCTATGGTGGCAACACTAATAAAACTAGTGCGCTGTTTTAAACTATTTAAAACCTCTTGTGCATTATTGGGTAAACCTTTACTAGGTTGGCTCGCTTGCAAATCGGCTCCTAAATGAAAGCTAGAAACCTCTGGACGGCCGACTCTTTGCGGCGGATGGTTGTCTATCCAATCGTTTACTTCTTGAGCAACAGAGTTAGAAATACAAATCATTTTGTCGGCTACTTGAATCACATTTTCTAGCCATACATTCAGTTGTTCACCTAATTTTTGCACACCCCATTCTGGGTGTTGCTGCAATAATAAATCGTAAATTACAAAATGTAATTGTGTACCGCAGCGTTTCCAATTTAATAACTTTTCTTTTAAGGGGGGTGAAAAAATATGGTTTAAATCAAGCGCAAAATAAACATCACCTTGATGCACCTGCGCAATCGGATCTTTTGTTTTTTCTATCGCTAACTCACGTTGATATTGGGCATGAGGAATATGGGCATAGGCACTTGGATTTTGAAACCGTTTTAAAAATGCTTTAGCTACTCTGAATTCACCTTTATCAAAATAAACGGGGGTAATGCTTTGTGGTAATTGCATTTCGTAGAACTGTAAAAGAATACTTCTTACTACTCGTTGAATGCCACTTTTTGCATCTGAAAATACCAATTGAGTAACATCAATTAATAATTGTGGTGCATCGTGTTGTATTTGGTTGTAGGCTAGGGCATGGGTGATTTTAGCTAATTCAGTCTCGTTGAGTTGATACTTACCTGAGTAAGTAGCTAAGGCTTGTAATGCCTCATCAAGTGAGGATGTATATTGACGAATATTAGCTGTTTGAGTGGGGTTTTGCGCCACTAAATGCTCTAATGCATGAATGGCTTTTTTAGCACTTTCATCCCAATTAAAATGTTGGATATGTTGGCGTCCATGATTTTTAAGTTGTAATAAAAACTCCGGATTTTGAGGGTCAAGTGCTTGGGCCATTTTGGCTGCGATACTGCCTACATCGAATGGGTCAAATAAAGCGTCTTGCCTGCCCACTACCTCTGGAATACTGGTAAGGTTGGAGCCAATTACTGGTGCTCCACAGGCCATGGCTTCTAATGGCGGTAAGCCAAAACCTTCATGTATAGAAGGAAAAACAAATAATTTAGCCATACCATACAAGGCAACTAAATCGTCTTGTGGCACATAATCGGTTAATACTAATTCATCTAGTGCAAGGCCAGCCTCTTGTCGCCATTGATGTAACTCTTTACGTGTGTCGTCAGTTGGAACTGCACTCATTCGGCTGGCAATAACCAACTGATGGGTACGACGAATTTCAGGCGACAAAAGAGCATATGCCTGCATTAGGTTTTTAAGATTTTTACGGGAATCAAAACCGCCTGGGGCACATAAAATAATATCTCGCGTAATATCGTAGTGACGGCGTATCTGTTGACGCCGTTGTTCAGAATATTCGAGTGGTTCAAAACAATCATCTACTGCACAAGGAGCGAGGGCAATTTTTTCAGCTGGAAAATTTAAGATTTGTATCATTTCTGATTTTGAATATTCAGAAATGGATAATAAACAATCAGCTTTTTGTAATTGATCTAATTTGCGTAAATAAAAATCTTTGTAGCGTTGATCTTTTAAATATTGCTCTGGATGGATATAGGGTATTAAGTCATACAAAATGACGGCCACCAAGGGGCTGGGATGCAAGCTTTTGACCGAAGCAATTGCATTGTCACCATACCCTTCAAATAAACTAGTAATAAGTACTACATCGGGCTGCAGTTGCAAGATAAATTGTTCGCGAATAATTTCAGCACCCTCCATGCGCCAACCCGACTGAGCAGAGACCGCTGCCACCGGTTCTGGAATGGCAAAACTTTTCATGCGTGAGGCAGGTACCCAAGGAGAAAATGCAGCTTTTACTTCTTGATGGTTTTCGGTCAAGGCCGCATTAAAAATTAACCATATTTCATGCTCGGTTGCTAGTTTTGCAATGGCCAAAGACAAAGAGAATGAGTGTCTGCCAATTCCTCGATGACGACTATCGGCTAATGCACCTTGAATATCAATAACTAAACGCATATTTAATTAGCCTTTTGTTGAAGTAAGAGAGGCTTGTTTTGATTTTAATTGTTCAAGCAATTGTAAGGATTGTTCGGAGTGAGTTTGTGGTGGAGGTAACTCATCAAAGTAGTCAGGCGGTAAATGGCTATTGCGATTTTTGAATTTCTGTAAACGTTTGCCAATGCTAGTGGCTTTGGCTTTACGTTTAGCCACTCGAATGGTGGTTTCAAAAACTCGTTCTTCTTTAATGACAGTGTGAATGGCTTTGGCTATTCCTATTAAGCGTGGAGAGCGTAGTCGTGATTTAATTTTTGGAATCAGCCAAGAAAACAAGGATAATTGAAAAGAGCTACTGCTTGATAAATGAGGTATATCGGCATCTTTTAAACTAGTGACCGCTTCTAGCAATTGGACCTGATCCTTAGCAATCCACATAGTGAGCTGTGCTTGCGTTAAAACATTTTGATAATGTTGCTCTATGACATTTTTAAACTCGGGAGAGGCGGTAAAATTTTCTAAAATAATGAGCCAAGGTTTGATGGCAGAAAAATCAAGACTAAAAGTAGCAGGGCTAAAAATAGCTCGTCCATCAAGGTGTAAAACCTCAATCGAGGGGAAGCGATTTTGCTCAAGTATTTGGGGTATTGACCAGTGACTTATGGGTTTGCTAGGGTGCTTAGAGTTAGTGTCAGTTGAAGTTTGCAGGCTGTAACCCAAAGGGCCAAGGTTTTGTATAAAAAGTGCTTGGTTTTCATTGCTGACTGCACCTAGTAATTGAATATCTAAGTTGCGGACTTTTTTAAGATAATC
>JALQUL010000354.1 GCA_023260735.1 Limnohabitans sp.
TTTACAATATAGTTTATAAATCACAGCAGTTTTATAAGTGGCAAGCTTTGAGAATTGCAGTCTTGGGTGCTGGAATAGTGGGTGTAACCACAGCTTTTGAACTAGCACAAGCTGGTCATGAAGTGACGGTATACGACCGATGCTCCTCCGTTGCCGAAGAGGCAAGTTTTGCCAATGGTGGTTTGTTATCGCCTGCTTTTGTTAATAACTGGGCCGATTTTGATTGGGCCGCCAAAACCATGCGTTACTTTTTTGCTAAACACTCTCCCACCCAAATTGGTTGGTCTTTGTCTTGGCAACAATTACATTGGTTACGTCAAAAGTCAAAACACATTCGCAGTAATCGTCACCAAATTCATCAAGAAGCTCTTAGTTATTTAGCCACCAAGAGCTTGCACCGTTTTCAAGAAATTTGTGATCAATATCAATTAGAACTAGAACGAAGCAAAGGCATCACTGTTTTAGCTAGAGGTAAAGATCAATTATCTGGTTTCGAAAAAATCGTTGAACAACTTGATCGTTTGGGACTTGACCCCAAACTCTTGCTTGATGCTGACGAAATAAGAGCTCTAGAACCTGCTTTAAGTACGACTCAAAATATCGCTGCCGCTATTCATTTGCCCACAGAAGAAACTGTAAATACTAGGCAGTTTGCGGCCATTTTAAAAAACCTCGGTGATAATTTACCGATTGTGTGGAAATTTTCTAATTTTGTCACTGAATTAACCCCAGGTAAACAAGTCGTTGTTTACACGGATAAATGCCCACAAGGCGAAAGTTTTGATGCGTGTGTGGTTTGTACTGGCAATGGCAGTAATGAGCTACTCAAAAAAATCAATCTTCATTTACCCATGCAAGCGGTTTATGGTTACTCAATAAGTGCACCCATTCGAGATATAAACTATAGTCCTATGGCCACCATTATTGACGACAAATACAAAGTGTGCATCTCAAAAGTAGGTACTCGTATTAGAGCCTCTGGTATTACACAATTAGGGGGTTACAGCCAAGCTATGTCTGATAAGGCCCTTGGTACACTTTATCAAACCATGACCGACTGGTTTCCTGGTGGTGCCAGTATTGACAGCCGTGTTCAACAATGGATAGGCGCAAGACCTACTATGGTCGATGGACTTCCTGTTATCGGCCAAGTGGGTCAAAGCAATGTCTGGCTGAATTTAGGCCATGGTAATAGTGGTTGGTCATTGGCTTGTGGCAGTGCACAATGTATAGTAGAACAAATTGATCAGAAAAAAACAGCGCTTGATTTAGCTCCGTTTCAAATCCGGCATTAATAAAAATTTAAGCCTACTCATCTCCTAATAGTAATTCAATTGAACCTTTCTTTGTTGGATTCACTTTTAGGCTAGATTAGTCCTCAACTAAGGTTTATTTTTACCCTTAGTCTGATCATATGACGCCATCTGCAAGATGGCCTAAACATTTCATAGCCTATAGCAGTTTTATACTATTTTATATTGCAGTGTCAAATATACAAATCCAAACGCTGATCTTTTAATTGCGAAGTGGACTGGCTAGTACGAAGGTATTGTTTGTTAATACGAACCATTAATAACTGAGCCTCTGAATTAGCTTGAACTAATTGCGCCAGCGGGCTTGCCACTGTACTTAAGCCGCCATATTCTATGCACTCGCCATTAAAACTCTCTTGCCCTACTGCATTGGCATACACCACATAACAATTGTTTTCATAGGCTCTTGCTGGTACTAAAATTTGTGGCACTTGATCAAAATGTTTCATATTAGCCGTTGGCACTACCAAAAGATCAAGACCTTGTTGAGCCAAAGTTCTGGCAGCTGAGGCAAACTCTATGTCGTAGCAAATTAACATAGCAACACGCCAACTACGCCAAATAAAACAATTACCAATCACAGGGCCAGGACTAAACTGGGAACGATCTAACTCACCAAATAAATGCGTTTTAGCATATTGCGCCATTACTTCGCCTTGCTCATTCATAAACTGGCATGCGTTATAAATGACAGGGCTTTTCTCATAATCAGGAAAACCATAAACAATTGCAATTCGATTTTTTTGAGCGATCTTGGTAATTGCCAAAGTCCAGTTTTGCTGATCGTTATAGTCATATTGCCTAAGCTTATGAGTACCTATGGCATAACCCGTCATAATCATTTCTGGACAGACTAATAAATTAGCCCCCGCCATTTTTGCATCTTCTGCCTGCACTGCCATTTGTTCTAAAACTAGTCCTGGACTATCTAAAAATGGTGTCTGCCAAATGGCAATTGAAAGTTCGTCTTCATGATTAAAGTTTACATCTTTCATGGTTGAGCCCTTATAGATATGTTAATTAGCATACGATTTAATCTGCTAATGCAATTGGACCCAACTCATCATAAACATCACCTGGGCCTAAGTTTTCATCAAAACACTTGCCACCAAAATGAGTCAAAATTCCCCACACGGCATTTAAAGAAGTTTGCACTGCACCCTCTACCCAAGCAGGAGTCCAAGAAATATCGTCACCTGCTAAAAAAATTCCTTTCTCAGAAGCTGGTATTTTGTCTTGTTTAAAATGACCATACATTCGATAGTTGTAACGATAATGACCTGGTAAAGCGCCTTTAAATGCACCTAAAAAGTAAGGGTCGGCCTCCCAAGAAACTGTAATAGGGTCGCCTACAATATGGCTTGCAATATCTACTTTAGGATAGATTTTTTTAAGTGCTGATAAAGCCAAATTAACACGTTTTTCTGGACTTTGTGGCAACATTTTTAAGGCATCCCCCATCCATGCATAAGATAAGCACATCACAGCAGGTTTATCTGGGCCATTATCAAACAAATAAGTGCCACGAGTTAACCTATCCGTTAAAGTCATACTCATTACATCTCGCCCAGTTTCCGGGTCTTTATCCTGCCAAAATGGTCTATCCACCATGACAAAAGTTTTAGAAGACTGCATATAACGAGTTCTATCAAGTGCCATCCAAATCTTTTGACTAAACAGGCTTTCATCACAATCAATTTGTGTGCTTAATAACCAGCTTTGGCAAGTCACCAAAACTGCCTCGTAGGCATGACTACTACCCCAAGTGTCAGTGACCTCTATTTGACCGTTGCTTAATCTTTTTAATTTGGCAACTCCCGCTTTGCTAGCCCCCTTGTGCAAAGAATATAAAGAGCTACCTTTTGGCCAATGCTGGATTTTTTCTGGTTGATGTCGCCACAACTGCATAGGCACTTGCTGCACGCCACCTATAATCAGGTGTTGATTTTCATCGCACCCAGTGAGTACCACTCTTAAGATTTCTAACATGGTGTTGGGAAAATCAGAATCCCAACCACCCGTACCAAAACCTACCTGACCAAACACTTCCCTGTGCCTAAACGATAGTTTGGCAAATGCAGATGACTGAGCTATAAAATCATAAAAAGTTCTGTCATCCCACAGTGGCACTAAAGCATTCCAAATTGCTTTTAAACCCAGAATATCTCTTTTACGAAGTGCCTTTTGCAAATCAGAAAACTGCGTCGTTTCTTCAAGCGCTTGAGCCCAGGCATCAGCCACTTCTTTAAACAAAGGGGGTAGGTCTTCTAATTTTTCAGCGTAATGGCTATTACCCTCTAGGTCCACCACTGTGCTAGGAGTAGCTGGGCACAAAGGGTTTGGAAACGCTTTGCGCTCTAAACCCAATAAATTGACATAATGGAAAAAAGCCGTTGAAGACTGTGGAAACCGCATACCGCCTAATTCTGCAATAGCACCACTGCCACCCTCAAAAGATTGAGATCTCAAGCGTCCGCCCATTTGTGAGGCTTCATAAACCACAGGCTTTAAACCCAGCTTCATGAGCTCATAAGCTGCCACCAGACCCGCCATACCAGCCCCTACAATGGCCACCTCTTTACCCATCGCTGATGTGGGTAACTGACCTATTCCTTTGGTATGGGTAATCCAATCATCATAAGGAAATGGAAAATCAGGACCAAAAATAGTAACAGGCGAATTCTCATCAGCCTTTTTAAAAGACTGCATAAAAGTTGCTAATTGACTCAAAATAATACCTCTTGGTGTTTAAATTAATGCCGTGCTACCACTCAAACGGATTATGGACTAAAATTTTTAAAGTTAAAATGAATTAAATAAAACTTTATTTGATTAAAAAATTTTTAATATGTTTGATGCAAAACAACTAGAAGCATTTGTAACAGTTTTAGAACAAGGTAACTTAGCAGCTGCTGCTAAATCATTGCATTTGACAGTAGCGGCCATTTCATTGCGTCTAAAAGCACTAGAAGAAAGCTTTGGCCAACGTTTATGGATTAGAGGTAAGATAATTAAAGCCACACCTGCTGGCCAAGCATTAATGGCGCATATCAGGCAATTGCGTATTTTAGAAAATGATTTGCTTAAGCAAATACAAATAGGCCATCTAGCTATTGGTCAAAACCAATGGCAAACCTTATCCATTGCCTGTAATACCGATTCTTTAGCTAATTGGTTATTACCCGGTGTACTCCCCATATTAAATACCCACTCCATTTTGTTAGACATTAAAATTGACGATCAAAACCATACCCATGATGCACTTAAAAATGGTGATGTAATTGGTTGCATTTCTACCCATGACATGGCAATGCGAGGCTGTGTTGCGGAACCCCTAGGTGTAATGATGTACCAATTAGTAGCGCACAGTAGCATTGCAAAAAATTGCCTTGATGCTAACGAAAAAATAAAAATTCATTCTTTGCTGCAAACACCTGCCGTTATTTTTAATCACAAAGATGCACTCACCGATTTATTTCTGCAACAAAATTTTGGGATCAATAATGCCAACTATCCCAAGCATATCGTTCCGTCTATTGACGCCTTCGAAATGGCTATTGAATTAGGTATGGGCTGGGCTATGCAACCTCAAATACTTAAAAACTCAATTCATAAAAAAAACGATAAACCTCTCAAAAATACAGCATATTTAGCCAATAATGCACCAGTAGCAATACCGCTATATTGGCATCATTGGGAAAAAGAAGGCTTAACCGCCCAACTACTCACCTCTGCTATTCAACAAGCTGCCAAACTATCTTTATGGCCACAATAAAACCTTGGTTGATTCATTATGAAAATTCTTCACACCTCTGATTGGCATATTGGTAAACAACTCTATGGATTTAAGCGTTATCCAGAATTTAAAGCATTTTTAGAATGGTTAAGCAACACCATTGAGGAACAGAACATAGATGTGTTGATTGTGGCTGGAGATATATTTGACACGAATACACCTAGCCTTCAAGCGCAAGAACTGTATTTCGAGTTTCTAGCACGTGTACATCACACAAAATGCTCTCATGTAGTGATAATTGCAGGCAACCATGATTCATCTTATGTATTAGAAGCGCCAAAAACAATTCTAAGAACTCTCAATATACATGTAGTAGGAAGCGCAACCGAGCACATAGAAGATGAAGTTTTATTATTAAAAGATTCAAGTAACCATGAATTTGTACTAGCCATTGTTTGTGCAGTACCCTATCTACGTGATAGAGATATCAGAAACTCTGATGCCGGGGAAAGCCAATCTGATAAAAATCAAAAAACTATTGAAGGCATACAACAGCATTATCAAAAAGTATTTACCTTTGCTAAAAACAAACAAGTTGAATTAGCTAAAACTCAAGCACTTGTTCCTATTATTGCTACCGGGCATTTGTTTACTGCAGGCGGTAAAACCACAGAGAATGACGGTGTGCGCGATTTATATGTCGGTAATTTAGGGCACATTCATGCAGACATGTTAAAGGGCGTTGCGGATTATGTGGCCCTAGGACATTTGCATATGCCACAAAAAGTCACTCATTCTGATGTAATGCGTTATTGTGGATCGCCCCTTGCAATGAGTTTTGGTGAAGCAGAACAAAATAAAATTGTTTGTATGGTCGAGTTGATCTCTGACCTATGTGGCATAAGTGCACAAGTACGTGAAATAGCTGTTCCCAAGTTTCAAAAGCTTCACTCCATAAAAGGCGATTGGTCCCAAATTGAAGCACAAATCTCACTTCTTAAAAAAACCAAAGAGAGCTATTGGCTAGAAGTAGTGTATGAGGGTAAAGAAGTAAGGGGACAGTTACACCAAGAACTATTAACCATGGTTGAAAACTCCAATTTACAAATACTTCATACTAAGAATAATCAATTTCAAAACGCTGTTTTGCAACAAGGCTCTAACACCATACACTTGCAATCATTAAGCGAAAATGATGTCTTTAATCGATTATTAGAACTCAAGAAAATTCCAGCTGAACAAATAGATGAACTAAAAGAATGTTACGAAATAGCACTTCAACAATTGACGCAACATAACTAAAAAAATAACTTCAAAAAATGAAAATCCTCTCAGTTCGTTTCAAAAATTTAAACTCTTTAGTTGGGGAATGGTCAATTAATTTTAACCAGGCTGAATATCAAAATGAAGGTATTTTTGCGATTATTGGCCCAACTGGAGTGGGTAAATCTACCATTCTAGATGCCATTTGTTTGGCTTTATATGGCCGAACGCCAAGGTTAAACACTATTAGCACAACCCATAACGAAATTATGTCGAGACATACAGGCGAATCTATGGCTGAGGTATGTTTTCAAAATAAAAAAGGAATTTATAGGGCTTATTGGTATCAGCACCGAGCCAATCAAAGATCGAATGGAAGTTTACAAGCTGCAAGAAGAGAAATCTCAGAACACTTAACAGGCCAACTATTGGCCCATTCTATTAGCCAAGTACAAAATAAAATAATTGAATTAACAGGTATGGACTTTGAACGTTTTACCCGTTCAATGTTGTTAGCACAAGGTAGTTTTGCGGCATTTTTACAGGCGAACGTCAACGATAGATCGGCTTTATTAGAACAAATTAACGGCACACAAATATATAGTCAAATTTCGCAAAAAACTTTTGAAATAAATAAGCAATATAAAGATGAATTAAGCCAACAAGAAACTGCTATAGCAGCCTATAACTTATTAAGCCCCGATGCGCTTGAACAGTTGCGTATTGATGAAAGCAACAAACAACAACAACAAATAAATGTAAAGCGAGCGATTGAATCAGATTCAAAAGCGATTGCATGGCTTGAGCAGATTAAGACATTAGAAACGGGACTCAAAGAAGCGCAAACTGCACAACAAGATTTATTACTTCGTTTAAGACAATCAGAACCAGAAAAAATTCAACTCAATAATGCTAATAAGGCTATGCAGTTAGAGGCTGACTATGCATTGCTTAAAAATAATTTAACCAACTTAGTGGCAACAGAGCAAAAAATAAAAGAACTCAATAATCAATTACCCCAACTAGAACAGCTAATTGAGCAAGCAACTAGTCAAACAAAAAGTACAAAAGTAAAAGTCGAAACTCTAAGAAAAGAGCATCATGAATTAATTGAACTTTTGAAAAAGGTGAGAGCTTTAGACACCATAATTGACGAGCGAAAAAAAGCCTTAAAGGCTGATAATGAATTGCTCAAGCAAAATATTAAACAAACTCAAAATATAAAAAATAGTTTACTAAAGAGTCAACAACAGCTTGAATCGGTAAAAAAAGCTTTACAAAAAAACTCAGAAGTAATTTCGGTACATCAGCACTTTGGTCGTTTAACGAATGAACTACCTTTGTTCAGCAATTTAATTAGTAGCACCAGTAGAAAAGCTTTCGATATTCGAAATAAAAATAAAGAAATAGATCTTGAAACCAATAGTTTTACCAGTAAAACAAATAATTTAGCTTCTGAATCAGAAGGTTTATACCGACTGAGCCAAGAAAAAATAACAGCACAAGAAAACTTCAAGCGCATAACAGAGAGTTTAAGCGCATTACTTGGCTCGAAACAGCTTAAAGACTTTAATAAAGAAGACAAAGAATTACAAAATACGCTTCACGCATTAAGCGACATCAGAAAAGATGCAGTTGTTTACTTTGATATGCAAGCCACACAGCAAAAAAACATTCAAAAAGTCAATCCGCTTCAATTACGACAAGAACATTGCAACACCCAAAAAAATCAAAAAGAACTAGAACTCAAGCAGTTAGAGAAAAATAAAATACTATTAGAAAAAGAATTTTTACTCAAACAAAGTATTGCCAGTTTAAACGAATTAAGAGCTCAATTAGTAGAAGGACAAGCCTGCGCTTTATGTGGCTCTTTAGACCATCCTTACACAAAAGGATTATTACCACTAGTAGATGATAGCCAAGAACCACTAAGCGAGATAAAGAAACAAATCACAACTAGTCAGTATGAATTAAGGACAGCCGAAATTGAATTGACTAAAATTAATCAAGAGCTTGCGCTATTAACAGAAAGTATTAAAACTCATGAGCCTACATTGGCCGATAAAAGTAATAGCTTGGCACAAAATTTAGCTCCTTATTTTAGCCAAATAAAACTGATTCATCATGAAGAACAGTTAAATGGCCTTATAGCTGAAATAGATAAAAAAATTGCACAAATACAAAGCAAGCAACAAGCGCTAGAAGAAAAAATTGACAAAGCGGAACAACTTGAAAAAGAGCAAGGTAATCAGCAGATAGTAATTGCTGAATTAGAAGGTAAGATAAACGCTCAAACACTACTAACAAGGCAGTTAACCATAGAGTTAGAGCAACATCAAAACAATTTAACTCGGCTAAAGGCTGAAAATACCGAGTTAAACCAAGAATACATTTCGGCTTTTAATCAACTTACAGAAGATTTAACTCCACTAGGTATTACAGATATCAATCTACACTCAAAACAGGCTTGTGACTCCATTAGTCTCAACCTTAAAGCTAAGCTTGAATATTGGCAAGAACTTCAATCGTCTCAATTCAATTTAGAAAACGAGATTACCGGACTTAATGCGACAATTCAAGCACAAACAGAACAATTCACCAAACAAGTTCAACAGCTTGAAATATTGCAAGCCAATTATGATGTTAAAAATGCAGAATTAGATCTCGATATAAAAAACCGTATTCATTTATTTGCCTCTAAAAACACAGAAATAGAGGAACAAATAAGCCTAGATCTGCTACGTCAAACAGAGGAGTTATCCATAGAACACACGAATCACCTTGTACAATTCAAGCAAGATCAACAAAATCTCAAGCTACAAATTTCTGAAAATGAAAGTTCTTTTGATGATCTGCGCCATCAAAATATGAAGTTGAACCAGTTATTCCAAAATAAATGTAAAGACTTAGGATTTGAATCGAATGACGAATATTTAGCCGCTTGTTTGGATAGCGCGTCACGTGCATATTTAACACATAAGCTTGAAAAATTAAATCATGAGAAGGTGTCAATTGAAACCACTATTCAAAATTTAGATTCAAATCTGCTATTAGAAAAAAATAAAAATCTAAGTTTACAATCGCTAGAAAATATTCAATTTCATCTTAAAAATTTAAATCAACAATTATTAGCTAATGAAAATGAGTTGGGGGTCATTAAAGCCCAATTAACACAGCATCAACAACAGCTAGATAAGGTGTCAGTACTGGAAGAACAATTGCACCTACACAGGGCTACTGCCAAAAAATGGAGTAATTTAAACTCCCTGATTGGCTCTGCAGATGGAAAACTTTACCGAAATTTTGTCCAAGGTATTACTTTTGAAATATTGATTCAATTTGCCAATCAACAATTGCAAAAAATAAGCGATCGGTATTTATTGATTCAATCACCAGAAACTCCCTTAGAATTAAAAGTAATTGACTCTTACCAAGCCAATGAAATTAGAAGCACACAAAACTTATCGGGTGGAGAAACTTTTTTAATTAGTTTGTCATTAGCTTTAGGCTTATCTAAAATGGCAAGCGACACCGTAAGTGTTGACACTTTATTTTTAGACGAGGGTTTTGGAACCTTAGACGAGGGTACATTAGAAACAGCCTTAAATACTCTCGCTAGTCTACAAAACGAGGGAAAACTCATTGGTATTATTTCTCATGTTGCGGCCCTTAAAGAAAGAATTCATACACAAATTAAAGTCAGTCCCCAACGTTATGGTCAGAGTAAAATTGAAGGGCCTGGTTGTTTCAAACTTTGATCTACCACCTCGTTATCCATAAAAGGCAAATTACTATTCATCATTAGTATTTCCAGCATTAACCTATGAAATTAAATACTGCACTGAAAATTATCCGTACATTGCCAATGTCTAAAGAGTCGGCCATCAATATATCGGAAATTTTAAATCGATGGAATAAAGACACTTCCAACCCCAAGGCTGAAATTCGATCTTTGCAGCGTTATTTTCAAGAGCTCACATCTCATGAAAATCCAATTATTGAAAAAGTTGACAAGACTCCACCGGAATATTATTTAAATTTAAACCATGTGGCTCACTGGTTTTTAAATGATGTTGTAGCTTTTAATTTACTCACCTCTAAACCAGCAGTCGCCAATCTTTTACCAAATGACTCAGATCTTAATTTAAATGAATGGTACAAAATAGCCCTAGAACGTAATAATAAACAACCTGGACTTAAAAACTTACGCTCTTGTATTCGAATTGTTTCTGATGGCCTAGGACGTTTACCAGCCACAATTGCCCCCTCTATTATTAGCACTGTACTAGAAGGAATTATGAACAATAAGCAACTTGAACTGAATTACGCCAATTCTAAGGGTGTTAAAAGTCAAAGAACTATCAGTGTACAAGGTTTAATCAGTAAAGATGGCACTATGTATTTGCTCGCTACTACTGGACTTAGCGATACTCCTAGACATTTGGCACTACACAGAATACAAACGGTAACTGTTAGTCATTTAGCACACCAACCTCAACCCAACTTTGATCTTGAAGAATATATTGAAAAAACCCAACAACTGAGTCATGCTCTGAATAATTTAGACACCTTCGAATTAAAACTGAAAGTAAATCCAGAAACAATTTACCATTTCAAAGAAAGACCATTAGCAGCTAATCAACAAATTTTAGAAGTCAAAAATTCTTTAGGTGAAATGGAATTTATTGTTACAGCTCATATTCCAGATACCATTTTATTAGTGCCTTTTTTATTAAGTATGGGCCAGTGGATTGAAGTATTAGGACCTGAAGAAATTCGAAATAAAATGCTCAAGCAAACACAGGCAATGTTTGAGAGATATCAAATTAAAAATACTCCAAATTGAAATTGATTCTATACTCACAAAATAGTGTCATTGCTATTAATTCCAATTCTTATTTCCAAAAACAAAAAGTAACAGCAAAGCTTAATTATGATTCTAACCATCCATTACGACTGTACTCCCCCAAATACTGGGCTGTCGATCTCCCCCAACTAATAACCATAACACAGGATAATGAGGAGCCAATTGAGGAGCTGCACCCAATCCGTCGGTAAAAAATACCAAACAATCAGGTTGGAGATTATGTTGTTTTACATACTCAAAAACAGGATTAAAATTAGTTCCACCACCACCATTAACACCTAACCTTAATGCTTGATCTAATTGATAAGGCTCTGTAAAATTTCTCACTTTTTTTATGCAGGAATCACACTCTATTAAACACAATTGAATTTGACTAAATTCTTTCATTAAAGCACTAAGCTCTGATATAAATCGGCTAAGTAAAGAATGTGTGCTACCGCTGGTATCTATAGCGACAACCAAATTTATTTTAGTGGCCTTAGAACTAGGTAAATACAAGCCTTTCCACAAATGCCTTCTCGAAGGTGGCATCCAAGTTTTCTGATTACCCGAATAAGATCTTTGTACAAACTGCCTTAAAACCATTTTCCAGTTAAGCTGAGACTGAAGTATTTTATTAATTAAAATATTAAATCTGCTTGGAAGCATCCCTATTTTTTCTAAGTTGTTTGCAACAAAAATAGTCCTTGTTCCCCAATCATGATGAATGTCTTTTGTTTCCTTTTGATTAAGTGAAAAACTAGGATCTATTATAGATTCAGTAGCTTGATGATCATATTTATTATCTTCAATTGTATGCTGGTCAAACTGAAAAAACTCCTTGATTTTTTTGGTGTCTTCATCATCATTATCAAGTAAATATTCATACACTTTTTCTGCACTCAAACCATCCCAATAAGGAAAAAAAACTGCATCACTCGGCACATTAAATCCATCACGTTGCAAGAGAGCATTTACTTCATGATCGACAGCATAGTTCCATAACGTTGGATCACGATTTAACTTACGAACTAAATGACCCGCTACACAATGCCAAACTTCATGAGCCAGAACAAAAATAATCATTTCAGCTGATAGTTTTTTTAAAAACTGTATTTGGAAAAAAATATGTGACCCATCAGTTGCCGCTGTTTTAATGCGAGTATCAACTGTTGGCGTTAGCTCTAAATAAAGGGCTAGATTAGCCGTGAAAGGATGAATTAATAATAACTTGGCTCTGAGGTCTTCAAGCGTTTTTTTGTATTGCTTTTTTTCTAATTGCTCCGCCTCGGTTGGGGCTCTGACTTTAGGTGAATCTGGCATAAGATGTAAAAAACTTTGTAATGTAATAGGTAAATAGAATTGATAAATGTAGTCCAAAAATCTACGATAGATTACGCATGAGGATTCTTAAAAAACCTAGGACTACGTGTATCATCGAATATTCATTTTCCTATTGAATTAAATTTTTAAAACTTCCTAAGCTAGTTTTTTTAGAATATTTATCGTACTTTAATTGAGTTGAAAACAAACCTTTTCCATGTTTTTTTACCCACACCTCATAAAGAGGATGAGAAAATAATATTTCTGCATTGTGTTGATTTTCTATGGAACTAATATTTTCAATTTTTTGCATCGCATCTGTCATGGCCATTACAGCAAAGTCAGAGGTAAGTTGCAGACTAATTTTTAAAAAATTGCTAACCCTAGTATGCCTTTGAGTGGAATCCCCACGCCACACATGATAAGCCATAGAACTCGTGATGGCATAACGCAGATCAGCCCTATCTAGAATCTTAAACTCAAGTTCACCTAATAATAATTTTTCTACATCAGGTATAGCTTTTATCAAATTTCTGAACGTAAAAAACTCTAACGTAGCAGCTCTACCTACCAAACCTTCCATCATTAAAACTAATGATGAACTGGACATCGTAGCTCCATGATCAAGCATTAATGCAACTCGATCCCAGCTCCTTGGACTAGGCCAACCACGCTCTACGTTACCACTCATATCAAAAAAATAATTGGGCTTAAAACGCAAAAAAGCAATCACATCTGAATTTAAATTATTTTGTACCGCCCATTTGGTCCATTGCATTAAATCAGGCTCTAATTCCAAATGACAAAACCGATTGGCTAAAGCACTTGAGATAGTCATAGCGACTGCTTTATCTTCAATTCGATTTCCAGCCGCACAAATCAACCAGCCCTTGGGTACTTGATACATTTCACCTAAGCATCTGTCTAAGATGAGTTCGTAAGCAGCCACTTGTAATGAACGATCGGCAGCAGTTAACTCATCAAATAAAATAATGCCTCGGCTATTCTCATCTCGAGGCCATTCGGCTGAAAGCATCCAATTGACTTGATTTTTTTGTATATCTGGCACAGGTAAACCACGTAAATCAACAGGGTCGCGTTGTGACAATCGAATATCAATAAAACCAATATTCAACTCTTGGCATAGCTCCCGAATCATGGTACTTTTACCCACACCAGGAGCACCCCACAACATAATAGGTGCAATTTGCTTAGCCAAATGACTTTGACTCCAAATTAACTGAAGTTGATGGGAAATAATTTCTTTTACTTGACTCATGTTGGCACAATGGTTTGACATATTAAAATTGAATAGATTAATTATAGAAGTTGAGAATGATTACACTGGTAATCGCCCCGTCATTAATAGTTCCCTAGCTAAAGCAATAAAATCTGATTTGATAATTGATTCATCGTATCGATACATATGTCGCTCAGGTAAAGACGTCGGTGGCTTTGCTATTAAGTCCAACAAGCTCATCCTAGATTTAACTGTATTTTTTGAAAAGTTTTTGGCTAAAAACTGCAACATCTCTAAGGGCTCAAGACATTCCTTTAAAACCTTAAAGCAATCACTCTGCATTTTTTTAAACTGCTCTAATAATTTATTATTTATCAGCACATTAGTTTCTTTCACTTCCTCAAAAAACATTAATTCTTTTGCAAAATGAATCCAATCGCTATTGATATAAAAAGAATTTTGAGGAGAAGACTCCAAACCCTCAGCCATGAACTTAACAGCGATTGGTTCAAATTGTGTCATTTTTTTTGAAATCCAATCTATTAGAAAAGGAGCGGCAAATGTAGTAGATGGTACTTGGACACTCATTAGTTTAAAATACTTATCTAAACCATAAACCTTATGCTCAAGACATTTGCTAGCAATTAACCAATCGGCACGCCAGCCATCTTCTGCCAGATCTTTATCCATTATCCAATGCCATGTTTCGAGACCTTTCTTAGCTCTCTTAACTGAGATGTTATTTGTCCTACTACCTCTGTTTTGATTTTTAATATAAATTACATTGCGCAAATACCAAACCTCAGACGGATCCATACCCGCGTTAAGTGCCTCTAAAAGTGTTCTCAAAGCCAAACTAGCCCATTCCTTTTCATAAGCAGTAGCCAAGATTGTTTTCATTAATTCCCAAGCTTGTAAATCACCCTTTAAAACATCTGGAAGAGTCTGTTTGATATAACTTTCATTTATTTTTACTTCGGTTAATCCTATCAAATCCGGCGGTACAAATCCTTCACAAGTAATTTGACTAGTACGAGGTAAATCGACAACTGTCAAATATTGACAACGTATGAATTGCACTTTAGCCTCATGACTTAGTTGAAAATCGGTAAAATGGCAATCTGACACAAACAAGTCATTAAGCTGGGCATTGATTTTTAAACTACGTTTTTCAGAACTAACTTGATCTCCTGCGACTAACTCGTTTTTATTATTTTGTAAGCCACTATTAGCAATCTTTAGTGTTTTAATTGGGTTATGCGAGCTTAATGTTTGAAAACTTTTACATTCATCGATATGACACAAATTGATACGACTATCAGTTAATAGATTCACTCCTAATAAGCGATCCGATTGCAACACACTCAAACTATTGATACCTGTTGTTGTACTTGATAAATTTAATTGTTCTAATTTTGAAATTCCGACAAAAGTCAGGTCATATTGACCACTCATTTTTTCTGGGTTAATCGTTAACTCGTTACTAGAATTTAGTAATTGATTAATAACTAACAGTGTTGAAAACTTATCGTCTTGCTGAGCCTTCGAGGTATTGAACAATAAATTGTCAGCCCATGGGCCCATCATCACTTTATGCCATTTGTCTGTGCTGTGTTGCTGTAAAAAGCGGCCACCTTTCCAGCAGGCATCTATATGACTTACCCCTCCCTCAATTAATAAATTTGGTAAAAGTTTACCAGCATCTAAATGAATATAAGCTTTGCAATTAATTGGTAACTTAATTAAATTAAGTTGAGGACAATTTTGAATGGCAATATGGATTTCATCTTGTACCGAACAAGTTAAATCAATTTCTTGTAATAAAGTGCAGTTGTACAAATCAACCGCTCTTACCGCTGTATTTGAAAATTGAAAATAACTTAAATTGGTATTTAACACCAAACTATTGTCTGCATTTAATTGCTTATCTAAAGCAGCTGAGCTCGAACTTTGTGATGAACTTTGTGTGTCTAATGGCATTTAAATAAATTTAAAACTTAATTGATGAATGAGTAAAAAATGCAGATGAAGTGATGGTTCGAAAATGATAAATATTAACACTGCAAAAATAATAGTCTTAAATTACTCACTATTGTTCGCATTATGAGAGGTGGGGGTTCCTCTTTGGCCTGGGGTGCAACGGCCAGGAGCACGACGGCAAACACCACCGCCATCATCAAAAAACCTCTCAGGTACCGATTCATATCCACTC
>JALQUL010000358.1 GCA_023260735.1 Limnohabitans sp.
TCTTATTACATTTTCATATATAGAAAATTCGGCATTGGTGACTAGACAGCCATAGCAGACTTGACTAAAATTGTATACAAAGCTGTATTCCAGTTATTTCAATACAGTACCGCTTATTTTTAAATCCAATCACAAGCCCTACCAAATGCAAAAAAATACCTCAGGAATTTACGATGGCACCCAAGCTTATCCACGTGATTTAATTGGCTACGGTAAAAAGCCTCCTCATGCGCAGTGGCCTCATCAGGCCAGGGTAGCGGTTCAGTTTGTATTAAATTATGAAGAAGGCGCAGAAAACTCTGTACTGCATGGAGATGTTGGATCAGAGCAGTTTTTATCAGAAATGTTTAATCCTGCCAGCTATCCAGACCGCCATATCAGTATGGAGGGTATTTATGAATATGGCTCTAGGGTAGGCGTGTGGCGCATACTGCGTGAGTTTGAAAAAAGAGGCTTACCCCTTACTGTTTTTGGTGTAAGCATGGCTTTACAACGTCACCCAGAATTAACTGCTGCATTTAAAGAATTAGGTCATGAAATTGCCTGTCATGGCTGGCGTTGGATTCACTACCAAAACATTGACGAAGCCACCGAACGTGAACATATGCGTATAGGCATGGAAATTATCGAACAACTCACTGGTGAACGTGCATCGGGTTGGTACACCGGCCGCGACAGCCCCAGAACCAGACGTTTAGTAGCTGACTATGGTGGTTTTGATTATGATAGTGACTACTACGGTGAAGACCTACCCTTTTGGATGAAAGTAGAAAAAACTGACGGCAGTATAGTGCCACAATTGATTGTGCCCTATACCCTCGATTGCAATGATATGCGTTTTGCGTTACCACAAGGCTACTCCCACGCAGACCCCTTCTTTCAATATCTGAAAGATAGTTTTGACACTCTTTATGCAGAAGGTGACCCCAATGGCCTCAATCAACCTGCCATGATGAGTATTGGAATGCATTGCCGACTCTTAGGTAGGCCAGGTCGTATTACTGCCTTGCAACGGTTTTTAGACCATATTCAGGACCACTCCAACGTTTGGGTTTGCACTCGCCAAGACATTGCACTGCATTGGAAAAAAACACATCCATTTACTGACTCTATTTAACAGGGCCTATCAAAAAATGACCACTTTTACCCTTGATCAACTGAACTCGGCAAGTCCAGCACATGCCTTACAAATGTTAGATGGGCTATACGAGCATTCACCCTGGATTGCAGAACAAGCACTGGCCCAAAGACCATTTCAATCGGTTGCACATTTAAAACATTTAATGTGCACCATAGTAAGCCAAGCTGGCTTAGCAGCGCAATTGCAACTGTTAAGAGCTCACCCAGAATTAGCTGGTAAAGCCATGGTGGATAAAAGCCTAACCGCCGAATCAAATAACGAACAAAACAAAGCAGGTTTAACCCAATGTACCCCAGAAGAATTTGAAAAAATCCAATTTCTTAACCAGCAGTACAACCAAAAATTTGGCTTTCCATTTATTTTGGCAGTTAGGGGACCTAGAGGTGAAGGTCTTAGCAAAGCAGAAATAATTGCCACCCTAGAAAGAAGGGTAAAAGGCCATATTGATTTTGAAAGAGACGAATGTTTACGCAATGTACACCGCATTGCAGAAATAAGACTCAATGACAAATTAAGCCATAGTGTTGCACAAGGCAATGCAGTTTGGGACCAATTAAAATCATTGGCTAGCCATTCTGAAAACCCACACAACTTAACGGTTACTTATTTAACACCCTCTCACCTTGCATGCGCCAATCAAATCAAAAATGATATGCAGCAAGCTGGTTGCGATGAAGTCAAAATAGATGCAGTTGGTAACGTGGTGGGCATTTACTACGCTCAAAATACCAACTCATCTGAAACATCAGAATTACTCAAGCAGCAAACACTTACTTTATTAACTGGTAGTCATTACGACACTGTTAGAAATGCGGGTCGCTACGATGGTCGCCTCGGTATTTATGTGCCACTGGCCTGTGTAGCAAAACTTCAGCAGCAACAAAAACGCCTCCCCTACCAGCTAGAAATTGTGGCATTTGCAGAAGAAGAAGGTCAACGTTACCCAGCTACCTTCTTGGGTTCTGGGGAACTAACAGGCGACTTTCCCACTCAATGGTTAGATCAGCAAGATGCCAATGGCATTACTATGCGTCAGGCCATGCAAGATGCTAATTTAAATATTCAAGATATACCTGCCATTAAGCGGGATGCAAAAAAATATATTGGCTTTGTAGAGGTACACATAGAACAAGGCCCTGTACTAAACGAATTACATTTACCCCTAGGAGTGGTGCATTCTATTAATGCAAGTGTTCGCTACAAAGGCGTAGTACAAGGCATGGCCAGTCATGCTGGAACCACCCCCATGAAAAGCAGAAAAGATGCCGCTGTAGCGGTGGCTGAACTAATGCTCTATACAGAGCAAAGAGCTCGCCAAGAAGACGACTGTGTGGCAACTGTAGGCATTTTAAATGTACCCAACGGCTCTATTAATGTGGTGCCAGGTATGTGTGAATTTAGCCTTGACTTAAGAGCGCCTAGCAACGATAAAAGAGATCGCCTTGCACAAGATGTACTTCAACAACTTCAAGTCATTACACAAACCCGAGGCCTTAGTTACGAGTTAAATGAAACCATGCGGGCAAGTGCAGCACCTAGTAACTCCTCACTTCAACAACATATAGAAAATGCAGTCGAAAGTGTGGGCTTACCTATTTTTAAAATGCCCAGTGGTGCAGGCCATGACGCCATGAAACTACACGACATTATGCCTCAAGCCATGCTGTTTGTTAGAGGGGAAAACTCTGGCATTAGTCATAACCCACTTGAATCAAGCACCAATGATGATATTGAACTTGCTATTCAAGCGTTTGAATTTTTATTAACTGAATTAAAGCAGTAAGTCGCCACACACCATTACAATTTTGGAGATTATTATGAATCATTATGAACAATTAGACGCCTGGGTAGATGCCAACTTTCAAGAAGAAACACAATTCTTGCAAGCACTCATTCAAGTACCCACTGACACTCCTCCTGGAAATAATACCCCTCATGCACAACGCACTGCGCAACTCCTAGAAGCAATGGGATTAGTAACAGAGCAACATGAAGTACCCAAGCAATTAGTCCAAGATGCAGGCCTAGAAAGTGTGACCAATTTAATTGTAAGAAGGCAATACGGCGAAGGTAAGATTATTGCCCTTAATGCGCATGGCGATGTAGTACCTCCTGGTGAAGGCTGGCAACACAACCCTTACGGTGGTGAAATTGAAGACGGAAAAATTTATGGCCGTGCAGCAGCCGTAAGCAAGTCTGACTTTGCCACCTACACCTTTGCACTTCGTGCACTAGAGTCATTAGGCATTGAACTAAAAGGTGGCATTGAGTTAATGTTCACTTATGATGAAGAATTTGGTGGTGAAGTGGGCCCCGCTTGGATTTTAAAAAATCAACTCAGCAAAGCCGATTTATTAATTGCAGCTGGTTTTTCCTATCAAGTTATTACGGCGCACAACGGTTGCTTGCAAATGGAAGTAACTGTCAATGGCAAAATGGCTCATGCAGCCATTCCTAGTACCGGCGTTGATGCTCTACAAGGCGCCAATAAAATCTTAACTGCCCTTTATGCACAAAATGAGATTTATCAAAATATTTGCTCTAAGGTAGAGGGTATTACTCATCCTTATTTAAACGTTGGCATGATAAGCGGTGGTACTAACACCAATGTAGTACCTGGTAAAGTAGTTTTAAAACTAGACCGCCGAATGATTCCAGAAGAAAATCCAAGCGAAGTAGAAGCCAACATCAGGCAAGTTATTACAGAGGCGGCAGCATTAACTCAAGGTATTACAGTCGATATTAAACGTATTTTATTAGCCAACGCACTTCAACCATTACCAGGCAACCAATCTTTGGTGAGTGCATTACAAAATCATGGTGAACAAGTCTTTGGTGAACCTATACCTGCTTTAGGTACTCCCCTTTACACCGATGTAAGATTGTTCTGCGAAGCAGGTATTCCTGGTGTTATTTACGGAGCAGGTCCACGTACCGTTTTAGAGTCTCATGCCAAACGAGCAGATGAAAGATTAGAACTTGAAGACTTACGCAAAGCCACCAAAGTAGTGGCTCGTACATTATTAGATTTATTAAGCTAAGTAATTAGGCAAAAAAAACCTCAACTTTGACATGCATTCAAAGTTGAGGTAAATAGAATAAAAAATAATTTTTTAATACTATCTTTTATTTATAGTGGTTTTATATTTTTAAACTCTTTTTTTAACCAATTACTGCACGTTGTTAGTGGATTCATTTAAAGAAATTAATGCTGATTTTGCCTTTGCAATTTCAACAGAATCGTATCGAGCTTTCCAACCCGATACGCGAGTCGCTTTTAACAAACCTGTTTTTGGAATACCAACAGTAATAGTTCTTGTTTCATCTTGAACTCGATCTTCTACAATAAAAGCCCCTTCTATTATATTTTGAGCCATGACAGAAGAAGCACCCAAAGACAAACCTACCAAAACCACAATGGTGCTTAAACGAGATAAAACATTGGCTTTAGTTGTTAATTGATTAACGCTAATAAAGTTCATATAAATTCCAAAATCCGGTAGGTTTAAAAGTGAAACGTAACAAAATCTGACTGATTGTGATGTTATCAAATTTAAAACTAGACAAAGTAATGGAATTTACTGATCTGTGACTTTATTTGCAGTTTTTCAATTAATTCGATAGGAATTAAGCGCTATGTTGTTTTTTGTAATGTGACAAATAGTGTCGTTTGAGGTTTTTAGCTCCCAATTATTTGGCTCTGGTTTCAGATTCCCAGAATGAATAATTTAAACCCAAGAAAAACGAAAAACCATCCTTTTCTTTTACCAAAGGACTGTCTTGATTAGCCGCCCCACTCACTGTTTCGTAACGAACCGCACCCAATAAACGCAGTTGAGGGGTAACAGCTTTTGTAACACCTAAATTAGCCCGCCAACTTAATAAGCCCGCTTTAGCTTTGTAAGCAGCCCTATTGGCAGTAACAAATTCTGGGTCAACTTGGTAATAATTAGCCAAGTATTTTTGGTCGGCCAATACTGGCCCAATATTAGCTTCATATGACCAACCTGCAGGGTCTCTTCTTTCGTAACTAATGTTGGGATTTAAACTTAAACCTTCGTATCCAAATTTATCAGACAAATTAAGCGCTGCCCGTACTGGCACATTGAGATAAATATTAGCGTCTTTTAACTTATGAACTGTGATTTTGGCAGAAGGGCCGACATCTAAAATAGTACCCAAATTAGGCATACCAGCTCGCTCTGGAACTTCATCAGCGTCAGAGCCAAAGTTAAGACCTAAATCTAAATCTAACTTAAAGTTATCTTGTTTAATCGTACTGACCTTGGCACCACGCCTATCAATTTGAAATTTTTCGCCTCGATAGACAAAATAAGGAACCACCAAATTGGTTTGGGTAGTAAAACTTGCGCCAGGATAAGCAGGTTGAGAAAAATGACCCACAAAACCATAAATTGACCAAAGTGCAGGTTTAGCTTCAGGGCTTGGGGTGGTAGTAGCCGTACTAGAAGGGTTTACAGCCGTTTCTTGAGCCATCACAGAAGCGGTCGCACACGACAGCATAGTTAATGCAAAAAGTGTTTTATAGGGCATTAAATTAGTTTTGAAACTAAAAGCGGTCAAAAAGGCGTGCATTGCATTTCCAATCATTAAAAGAAATAAAAACAGTTTATCAAAATTTAGCTGACTGTACCTTAAATAATTAAAATTACAAAATGCAGGTTTAATAGTGTTTCATAACCGCTAGCAATTGGTGTCTAAGAGGTTTTTTTATCCCTCTTGCCAGTGAGTAACTGAGGGGTATTTTCTCTTCCCCCCTGCTAAGGGGGGACTGAGGGGGGTGGCTGTTTAACAATATAAGCTTAACCACGCAAAAAATTAAGACAACCCCCTCTAACTCCCCCTTGGTAGGGGAGAACAAAACAACATTCACTCTAACACCGCCTTGGCAAGGAAAAAACCAGACAACACTAGCAAACCGACTTCACCCCAAAGTTTATGATATAGTAATATT
>JALQUL010000351.1 GCA_023260735.1 Limnohabitans sp.
GGTCTTGGTTGAAATGACATTCAAAAAACCATAGTTCGGGTTTGATGTCGAGTTCTGCAATGATTTGACCATTACCGTGAGCACCACCATCTTCTGTAATGCTAATAATGCGATCAAACATAAGCATAGGTGGTTTAGGTAATTGTGCATTACCAGGGCCAAATGTTTCGCCTCGGCCACAGGCCAAGAGATCTTCGTAGCTGTAACTGTTTTGTTGGGTCATTATTCTTGACTTATAAAAAGCTGTTCAATAAACAAGCTTGATTTTGAAAACCATTAGTGTAATGGAGTTTGATGCGATTTGAATTTGTACTACCCTTAGAAAATACATCAAAATAAATAAATGATGAGAAAAATTCATAATTTTTGTAGATACCGTACCAACTGAACTCGTTTTAAAGCAAATGGAAGAGGATTTTTTGTTATCTAAAAGTGTTTCTAATTTGCATCATATAGTTTTTTAAAGATCTTTTAAAACTGAGCTGGAAATTTATCAAAAGCAAGAAGTTGAAGAAAAATAGACCTTATTGGAATAAGCGCCAATAAGGTCTATGAAGCAAGAGTCAACAGTACTTACTTTATAGTAAGTTGATTTTACTGAGTTTTCACTTCAACCCGCCTAGCTTCTGGTGGTTTACCATCAGCAAGTGCTTTCGCAGGTTTTTTCATTTCAATTTGCGACTCTTTAGCACCTGCAGCAATAAGTGCATTTTTTACAGAAATAGCGCGCTGCTGGGCTAGTTCAGTATTTTTTGCAGGGTCACCAGTTGCATCATGAAAACCACTAATTTGCGCTTTTTTGCCAGCCGCTAAAGCTTTTAAAATATCTGCAAATGCTTCTGTAGCACCAGGAGCAATATCGGTTTTACTTTTTGCAAAATAAAACTTGACCACGCCATTATCAATTTTGATGGAAGCGCCTGAGTTACTAGCAACGTTGGCACTAGCACTAGCACTAGCGGAACTAGCTTCTTGGAAAGTGACTACTGTGCTAGTTGCGACCTTCACTGCCTCTGGGGTTTCAGATGCACTTGCACTTGCACTTGAGGCAGGGGCTAATGCCATTGAAGCGGCCTCAGAACTAACGCGAGTGGCCACAGGTGCAACCGCACTTGGAGCTTGAGCGTGAAGGCTGACGACTAACGGCACAATTAACAAAGCCACAATGTTAATGATTTTAATTAAAGGGTTGACTGCAGGACCGGCTGTATCTTTGTAGGGGTCGCCTACGGTATCGCCTGTAACAGCTGCTTTATGGGCTTCAGAGCCTTTACCGCCGTGATGACCGTCTTCAATGTATTTTTTGGCATTATCCCAAGCGCCACCTCCAGTACACATCGAAATCGCTACAAATAAACCAGTCACAATAGTGCCCATTAACAAACCACCAAGGGCTGCAGGACCGAGTAATAAACCCACCAAAATAGGCACTACCACTGGCAATAATGATGGAATCATCATTTCTTTAATTGCCGCCGAGGTGAGCATATCGACTGCTTTACCGTATTCCGGCTTGGCAGTACCTGCCATAATTCCCGCAATTTCTTTAAATTGGCGCCTTACTTCTACCACCACAGAGCCCGCTGCTCTGCCTACAGCCTCCATTGCCATAGCACCAAATAAGTAGGGGATTAAGCCACCAATAAAAAGTCCAATAATGACCATAGGGTCGCTTAAATCAAATTTCACACTTTGACCTAAGCCTTCTAGTTTATGAGTGTAGTCTGCAAACAACACTAATGCAGCTAAACCTGCAGAGCCAATCGCATAACCTTTAGTGACTGCTTTGGTGGTATTGCCCACTGCATCAAGGGGGTCGGTGACTGCACGCACACTATCGGGTAACTCGCTCATTTCGGCAATACCACCAGCGTTATCGGTGATGGGGCCATAAGCGTCAAGTGCCACCACAATACCAGCCATACTTAGCATAGCGGTAGCAGCTACTGCAATCCCGTATAAACCAGCCATGTGAAAAGCCGACCAAATGGCCACACAAACGAACAATACCGGCCAAGCAGTCGAGCGCATGGAAACACCTAAGCCGGCAATGATATTGGTACCGTGACCAGTGGTGGAGGCTTGTGCAATATGGCGTACTGGGCTGTATTGAGTACCAGTGTAAAACTCGGTAATCCAAACTAATACGGCGGTTAATAACAATCCCACTACGCAAGAGCCAAATAAAGCCATTTTGGAGCCACTTGCCCCTAGAGCGTTATCTGGAATAATGCTATTGGTGACAAAATAAAAGGCAATAAGTGACAACACACCCGACACGGCTAGGCCTTTA
>JALQUL010000462.1 GCA_023260735.1 Limnohabitans sp.
AGACTTTTTGATTTGATATTTCTTACTCAGACTTGGTTTTATTTGCTCTCTGGGCAAATTACCCATCATATTATTACCTCAGCCTACCGAACTGAGTCAAGCAATGAAAGGGTAGGCGGTGCAGTACATAGTCAGCATTTATTTGGCAGAGCCCTAGATGGTTGTATGGTGGGTCTAGATTTAGCTAGTTACGCACAAATGTTATTCGCTTTTAAAGCGGGAGGAGTGGGTTTGTATCGCTCTCATGTGCACTGGGATGTAGGTCGTTCACCTCGGTTTTGGCAAGCATGAAAAAGCACCTTTAAAAATGATTTTAAAGGTGCTAATCAAAACCTCAATTGACAAGAAAAGTCAAAAATAAGTGGACTTAAATAATAGGTAGTTGGCTTAATTAATCAATAAGCTGATTAATTGTGAAAACAATCATCCAACTGAATAACTGGCCCAGCCTTATTTATACCAACTAAACTCAACAAAACGTAAAAGCATAAGGTGTTTAACGCCAAGCCAATATTAACTGTGGCCAATTAGCTACTTAAGCAATTACTTTGGCAATACTAGCGCAAACATGATCAATGTTTTGGCTGTTTAATGCCGCCACACACATACGGCCGGTGTCAGTTCCATAAACACCAAATTCGGTACGCAAACGAACCATTTGATCTTTGCTCAGACCAGAGTAGCTAAACATACCAATTTGATCAGTAATAAAACTCATGTCTTGGGCAACACCAGCGGCTTTTAAGCCATCGACTAGCCTTTGACGCATAGCCTTAATACGGACACGCATTTCAGCTAATTCTTCTTCCCATTGAGCGCGTAAGGTGGCATCACTTAAGACCATAGCCACTACAGTACCGCCATGAGTGGGTGGGTTGCTGTAATTGGTACGAATCACAATTTTTAATTGGCTTAATACTCGGTCGGTTTCTGCTTTATCGGCGCCAACCACGCTTAAAGCACCTACACGCTCACCATAAAGGCTAAAACTTTTACTAAACGAAGTGGAGACAAAAAATTGTAAGCCGGCGGCCACAAATTTTGCAACTGCCTGACCGTCTTCTTCTAAGCCATAACCAAAGCCTTGGTATGCCATATCAAGGAAAGGAGTTAAGTTTTTAGCTTTACAGACCTCTACTACTTGATCCCATTGGGCAGGGGTAATATCGTAACCAGTAGGGTTATGACAGCAAGCATGGAGTAATACAATGGTACCAGCTGGTGCTGCGTTAAGGTCAGACAACATGCCAGCAAAGTCAATGCCACGAGTAGCCACATCATAGTAGCGATAATTTTCGACTACAAAACCAGCATTGGTGAATAAGGCTCGGTGATTTTCCCAACTTGGGTCACTGATTAAAACCTTTGCATCAGGGCTGATTTTCTTTAAAAAATCGGCACCAATTTTTAAACCGCCAGTACCACCAATCGCCTGTACTGTCGCAACTCGACCAGAGGCAACTACATCACTATTAGCACCAAATACTAAATTCTTAACGCCAGTATCATAGGCCGCAATACCATCGATAGGTAAATAGCCACGAGCTTTTGGAGCTTGCGCCATAGAGTGTTCGGCAGCTTGAACACACCGAAGTAAAGGAAGTTTACCGTTGTCATCAAAATAAACACCTACACCC
>JALQUL010000370.1 GCA_023260735.1 Limnohabitans sp.
AGGTCAGTTAAATTTACAAAATTTGCAATGGCAGTTAGCCGTGCCTCAAGCAGTGTGGCCAGAGTTTAGTTTTGCTGCCTTTATGGGTTTAGCATTACCCCTTTGGATTGTCACTATGGCTTCACAAAATCTACCTGGTGTGGCGGCTATCAATGCCTGTGGTTATGGTGGAGAAAAAGGTATTCCAGTCTCAAAAATTATTTCATTAACTGGACTTTTTACCCTGGTGTTAGCCCCTTTTGGTTGCTTTTCAGTTAATTTGAGTGCTATTACGGCTGCTATTTGTATGGGGCCTGAGGCTCACGAAGATCCAAAAAAACGTTATGTTGCCGCTATTGTTTGCGGTGTTATTTATATAGGGATTGGTATTTTTGGTGCAACTGTCGCCTTAGTTTTAGCCGCATTTCCAACAGTTTTAATTGTGGTAATTGCCGGTTTAGCGCTACTTGCTACCATTGGTAATAGTTTGGCTAGTGCTCTAGAAAACAATCTACATCGCGAGGCGGCGTTGGTCACTTTCTTAGTGTGTTTAAGTGGCATTACTTTGTTGGGTATAGGGTCTGCATTCTGGGGTGTTGTCGCTGGTCTATTTGCGATGTATTTACCCAAGGTGTTCAGTAGTTTTAAAAAAACCAGCTAAATAGCCACCCATTTCATACGGTGTTCATGTACCATTAATTTTTGCTAAGCTGCAGTAGCTCCAAAAAGCCCAAAATATTATTGGATTGCTGTTTGTGTTAACTCTGCTGATTGGTTTGTTTATCTGCAGAGTCTAGCTGCTAAACCAAGGCTCTGCTTTAATTGGCTTTACGGTTGACTAAAATCATGCCAATTGCCACCAAAATAAGCCCGCCTACTAAGGCTAAAGTAATAGCCTCGTGTAGCCATAAATTACCTACCATTACAGCAGCAACTGGCGTTAAAAATACAAAGCCCGACATTTTGGTAGCCGGATAACGACTTAGTAGCCACATCCAAGCTAAGTAGCTAATAAAGGCGCCCAATACGGTTTGAATAACAAGGGAGCTGACCGAAAAATAGGTCATTTGCATGGTCCAAGGTTCATTGAGGGCCAAGGATAAAAATGGCAAACTGATGGCACTCATGGCCACTTGATAAAACAAGAGTTTTTCTGGGGACAGCTTATTTAACACAGTGGTTTTAATTACGACTGTGGTTAAACCCCATGAAAGGCCTGCTAACAAGGCTAATAAATCACCTTGCCAATGTAGGCTAGAGCTGCCTACAAGTCCATCTAGCAGGGCTAATATAACACCAGAAAATGCCAAAATTAAACCTAGCCACTGAATCGAATTGAGTTTTTCAGATGGTACCCAAATAGGAACTAAAAAGGCCACCCAAAATGGAGCGGTGTAGGCAAAAACGGTTAATCGAGAGGCGCTAGTGTATTGCAAGCCAGTATAAAGACAAGCAAATTCTAGGGCAAAAAGTAAGCCTGCAATTATGCCAACCCACATACTTTTATCTTTTTGCCATAATGGTATTTTTTTATAAAAGCACCAAGCCATTAATAAAAGTGTTGCACCTAAAAAGCGCACGCTAGCTTGAAAAACTGGAGCCATAAATGGCAAAGTCGCTTTAATAAGAACTTGTTGTGTTCCCCAAAAAAGGCAGCATAAAAAAAGAACTGATAGTGCTGTGCCATCTAAATGGGATTTGCGTTGAGTCATGTGGTACAACCTTGTTGATAAACAATTTTGATTTTAAAGATCAAATATAAAACTATTGTAAAGGGTCAAAGAAGTGGAAAATTTATTGGATTCCGGCTTGGTTTGGTTAAGGCGCGACCTACGCACCACCGATCATGCTGCATTATCAAATGCTTTACAACTTTGTAAAAAAGTATTTGTCGCCTTTGTATTCGATACAGAAATCTTAAAAGAACTAGATCGCCATGATCAACGCGTCGAGTTTATTTGGGAAAGTCTGGTTCAAGTGAATACCAATTTAGTGCAGTTGAGTCAAAATAATGGTTGCAGTTTAATTGTGAGGCATGGCGTGGCAAGTGAAGTAATTACTTCTTTAGCACAACAATTAGAAGTTAATGCTGTCTTTTGTAGTCACGATGATGAGCCTCAAAGCCTACATCGTGATAGCTTAGTCGAGCAAATCTTAGCACAATTTAAAATTAGATTTTTTCATTATAAAGATCATGTTTTATTAGAGCGATCAGAAGTATTAACTCAATCACAAAAACCGTATAGTGTTTTTACGCCCTATAAAAATGCATGGTTAAAAGTCATTCAAGAAACCGACCTACAGGAGTTTCCAATCAAGCAATTGGCTCATCGCTTAGCCGCTACCCCATTGAGTGTTCATTCTCCCTTGCCATCATTGGCGCAGTTAGGTTTTGAAAAAACGGCTCTAAGCGAGTTAAAAATTCCTTTAGGGGAAAATGGTGCGCAGCATTTATTACAGGATTTTGAGTCCCGTATTAACGATTATTCGGCAACACGAAATTTTCCTAGTATAAAAGGCCCTAGTTATTTAGGTGTACATTTAAGGTTTGGAACAATTTCAATAAGACAACTAGCACGTTTAGCTTGGCCGCATTACCTGCAAAATAAAGAGGGTGCAACTGTGTGGTTGAGTGAGTTGATATGGCGTGATTTTTATGCTCAAATTTTGCATCATCATCCCCACATAGTAGGGCGAAGTTTTAAGCTGGCCTATGACAAAATAGAGTGGGAGCAAGGCCCTAAGGCTCAAGAATTATTCCAAGCCTGGTGTCAGGCTAAAACAGGTTATCCACTAGTTGATGCCGCCATGGAGCAATTAAATCAGACGGGTTATATGCACAACCGACTGCGCATGGTAGTGGCAAGTTTTTTAGTCAAACATTTAGGCTTAGATTGGCGTTTAGGAGAGGCTTATTTTGCCAAAAAACTCAATGATTTTGATTTAGCATCGAACAACGGAGGTTGGCAGTGGGCGAGTTCTAGTGGATGTGATGCGCAACCTTATTTTAGAATTTTTAACCCTGTTACGCAGAGCGAAAAATTTGATAAAGATGGCAAATTTATTAAACGTTATTTACCGCAACTAGCAAAACTAGATCATAAAAATATTCACGCACCTTGGTTAATGCCTAAGATGTTATTAGACCATGCTGGAGTTGTGTTAGGGCAAAATTATCCACATCCTATTGTGGACCATGCTCAAGCAAGAGCTAAAACTCTGCTACGGTATGCAGTCGTAAGTACCAAAAATCAACTGGAACAACAAAAACAATTTGACTTGACGCAAAAATGAATTTTCTTAATTTTTCACCTACCTTTATTACCATTTTTTTATTACTTGCTTCAAATGTCTTTATGACATTTGCGTGGTACGGCCATTTACGAAGCTTATCTAGTTCGCCATGGGTCATCGCAGCGTTGGTTAGCTGGGGTATTGCTTTATTCGAATATTTGCTGCAAGTGCCCGCTAATCGGATTGGTTATTCACAAGCTCACTTCACCGTAGGCGAGCTTAAAATTATTCAAGAAATCATCACCTTAAGTGTGTTCGTACCATTCTCGGTTTGGTATATGAAAGAGCCTTTAAAACTAGATTATTTGTGGGCTGGCTTGTGTTTATTAGGTGCCGTTTATTTTATGTTCAGAAGCAAAATGGTGTAAAAAATAACAAAAACACTCAATAATTGCTGCTTTTTTTAATTGATCTCATAATTTAAAACTCTTGAACCTTTACTAAAGAAGGTTCAAACAAGTATCACAAATAGCATTAGATTCTTAAAACTCGCCGGCAAAAGATGCAAGCTCAATATCGTCTTCTGCGGGAGGATTGAGTTGTATGATTTTGAGTGTAAGCCCATTGGAGTTGCTTTTTAAATCGGTAATGGCAAATCGCTTACCAACTTGAATCAGTAGCTGGTCAATAATGGTTGAAATAATCGTGCAAAGCAAGGGGTTAAGATGGTCGGTGAAAGACTCTTTGAGACGCTCTAAGATTTGAGCTTCTTTGAAGTTAACCGTTAATAGATTCTTGTCTAGTTGAATAAAATGCACGTCTTTTAAACCTATTTCAATTAAGGTTTTATCCGTGCTCAATTGGATGATTCTTCTAGCTATACTAAATAAAAGTTGGCTAAAAAATCCGCCAGAATTGAGTTCAATATCATCTACTCTTCGAAGCACAATTTCTTGCTTAGATCGGCTCATTTCAAAACTATGAAGTGCAAAACGTACTTTAAATCGCACAAAAGCATAACGAAGTTGTATACCTATGTGGAGTGAAATAAATCGAGCTGAAAACTCTAACTCCAGCAGTCGGAGTTGCTTTTCATCAACTATTGATTTGGCAAGTGCTTTATTGATGAGAGTAGCTGGAATAGGCAGATGTAGTGGAAACAAATGAATATAAGCAGTTTTGAGCAGTTCTTTAATTAGAGTCATGTGAGTCTTGAAATTAGGTAACATACACGTGTAGGGACTTAATCATGGTTTTAAAAATTAAAATCAATATTCTGAGTGTTATTAGTTTTCAATTAGTTATTCAAACACATTTTTTGTAAAGTCTGCATTTTTTCATCAATATAGGGTGAGTGAATGCCAGCTTGTTTTAAAGCTAAGACATCTAAATCAGAGACACTAATTTTAAAATTAGTATCACAATTGCTTAGTAACTCTTTCAAATTGAC
>JALQUL010000104.1 GCA_023260735.1 Limnohabitans sp.
GTATAGCACCGAGTGCCAATATTAATCCTACTGGTAAATATCCGTCCTTGTTTGAGCCCGTACATGGCTCGGCACCCGATATAGCTGGCAAGGGAATTGCGAACCCAGTGGGGCAAATTTGGAGTGCCGCTTTAATGTTGCAACATTTGGGTTACCAAGAAGCACATGATAAGATCTTTAAGGCGATTGAATATGTTTTAGATCCAGCCAACCAAGCGCCAAGAACTCCTGATTTGGGTGGTTGTTCCAAAACAACTGAAATGGGAAATGCCATTGTAAATCTTTTAATCTAAATGCCAATCATTTAAAGAGTAACTCAGTGTTTACGTGTAATATTACCAACTAAAATTCTATTTTTTGAATAATCAACACAATAATTACGTTTTCTAGCAGCACTCCCTCATTTACAGGCTAGAATCTCATCTTTTGGTACTGAAGTAATAACTCTACAGCTGTGGTGTTTATTACTTCCATTAGCAGTCATGCTAGTGGGTGAGTCTTTATTAACTTCTAGTTTAACAAGCTCCTCCCCAAGGTCCCAATTTTTTGAGTTAGTTAAAATGAACTAACTGCTATAATTTCAGAACAAGGAAAATCACTGTGAATAAATCAGATTTAATCGAGCACATCGCCAAAGAAGCGGATTTGTCTAAAGCGTCTGCAGCTCGCGCCCTTGATGCCTTTGTGTCAGGTATTACAGAAACTTTGAAGCAAGGTTCTGAAGTTTCTTTAGTTGGTTTTGGCACTTTTGCGGTTGGCGATCGCGAAGCACGCACTGGTCGTAACCCACGTACTGGTGAAGCTCTCGAGATCAAAGCAGCAAAAATTCCTAAATTTAGGCCTGGTAAAGGCCTGAAAGATGCGTTAAACTAACAAGTCTTATAAGTGGGGTGCTTAGCTCAGTTGGTAGAGCGGCGCTCTTACACGGCGTAGGTCGGCGGTTCGAGACCGTCAGCACCCACCACCACTTAACCATCAAACAGGCGAACCCCATTGAGTTCGCCTTTTTTGTTTCAGCGGATACTAAAATATGTTTGAATTTTTTCAGCGTCATAGAAAAATTGGTCAGTGGGCATTGGTTCTTTTAATCGTGCCTGCATTTATTTTGATTGGCGTAGAGGGCTATAACTCCCGTCAAGATGCTGGCCCCAAAGTGGCCGAATTTAAGGGTGGCGTCATAACTGAGGTTCAGTTTAAGGCTGCGTTAGATCAGGAAATTAGTCGGGTTAAATCATCTAATCCAAATGTAGATGTCAAATTAATCGATACTCCAAAATTCCGTGAGTCTTTGTTAGAGCGTATGGTGCTTGAAAAAATCCAAGCATCAGCTGCTGCTGACAAACATTTTGTAGTCACAGATGCTGCTTTAGCTAAAGCACTTATGACTCAGCCTGAAATTGCCAGTTTAATTGGTCCAGATGGCAAACTAGATACAGCAAAGTACAAAGAGTTATTAGCTTCTGCACAAATGACCCCAGAAATGTACGAGGCACGTGTTCGTGCTGGCTTATCCTCTAATCAAGTCATTGCACCTTTGCAGTCTTCTAGCTTTAAATCTACTACTTTAAGTGACTTAAGCGTTCAGGCATTTTTGCAGCAACGTGAAGTCCAAACGGCTCTAATTAATCCAGCAGATTTTGTTGCGCAAGTCAAATTAACCGATGCCGATTTAGAGGCTTATTACAAGGCTAATTTGTTAAAGTTTCAGTCCCCAGAGCAAGCAGATATTGAGTTTGTGGTGCTTGATCAGGCAGCAGTGAGTAACGCTATCGTCTTAGACAATGCAGCACTCAAAGAACATTTTGAAAAAAATAAATCGCAATATATGGGTAATGAAGAGCGTCGTGCTAGTCATATTCTTATCTCTGCCGAAAAATCAGCAAGCAAATCAGTTAAGGAAGCTGCTAAAGCAAAAGCCACTGCTTTACGTGAACAAGTACTCAAAGACCCTGCATCTTTTGCAAAAGTCGCTCAAGCTAATTCACAAGACCCAGGCTCTGCTAGTAAAGGTGGTGATCTCGACTTTTTTGGTAAAGGCGCTATGACACCTCCTTTCGAACAAGCTGCTTTTGCACTTAAAAAGGGTGAAATTAGTGCTGTAATTGAAACCGATTTTGGCTACCATATCATTCAATTAACGGATGTAAAACCAGGAAAAGTGCGCACTTTTGAAGAAGTATTGCCAGAGCTACAAGCAGAGTTCCGCCGTCAAAAAGCCACTAGTGTCTATGCCGAGCAAGCCGAGAAATTCTCTACTATGGTTTATGAGCAAGGCGACTCATTAAAGGCAGTAGCCGATAGCCTTAAATTAAAACTAGAAACCATTACGGGTTTAGTTAAGAATGCTCCACAAGCCACTCCTGGTACAGAAGCAATT
>JALQUL010000140.1 GCA_023260735.1 Limnohabitans sp.
GAATCATCTTCATTATTTGATTCGAAAAATTCGAGAAATAATCTTTTACTAATAACACTTCCATCAACAAATCCAAATTGGACTCCTGAAGAAAAATTTCAACATTTATCATCAATATTAGAAATTGACCAGGAGCAAAGCTAGTACCTGCCGGAGCAATTTCTTTGGCAAACAATTCTAGGGCTTCTTTTTTAACATGAGTGACGGTTAATCGTAAAACCAGTTCGCGACTGGCAAAAACTGCTGGATGAGCTAGATTGCCATAGGCTGACTCCGCTCCTAATACTTCTAAATGAGTGGCACTATAGTCAGGCCAATTATTTTGACTCAACATCTTACGGGTCCGCTCGACAATAGCCTGACCTGTTCGCTTGGCCTTTTCATAAGCATTCATGCCCACAATAGTCAGTTGTCCACTGCATTTATAACCGTCTAAATAAGTGGCACTCACTTTATAAAAATCAGTGGGTGCTCGACCGCTTGCGCCTTGCACTCTGACTCGATGAGGGCCAGCTTGCAGCATTCGAACCTGTGTAAAATCAGCAATTACATCGGGCAACAAATAATAAGCAGGGTCGCCAATTTCATAAACCAACTGCTCTGAAAGTGTGGCAACACTCACCAATCCACCTGTATTTTCCGGCTTGCCAACCATAAAACTGCCATCTGCATCGCATTCAATAATAGGATAGGCAATATTGGCCCAATCAGGCACAGTTTCCCAATCAGTGAACAATCCACCTGTAGCCTGCGCACCGCATTCAATTAAATGCCCAGCTAAACTACCTTGAGCCAATAAATCATAGTCATGGGCTTGCCATTGGAACTCATGAATTAACACCCCTAAGGTAACAGCGCTGTCCACACATCTACCGGTAATGACTACTTGCGCACCACTATCAAGGGCTTTAGCTATAGGTAAAGCACCTAAATAAGCGTTCGCACTTAATAATTTGGCAGGCAATGCCTGTCCGCTTTGCAACTCACGTACATTTTGGGTCGCCATCTCTGGGACTTGGCTTAATAAATCATCACCTAAAACGACTTGAATCTGCAACTTATAACCAAGACTAGAAGCCAATTCATGTAAAGCTTGTGCACAAGCCTTTGGATTCATACCACCCGCATTACTCACTACTTTTACTTGGCCACTTGCTACTTGAGGCAAAATTGACTTCATGGCTGATGTGACAAAATCTGTCGCATAACCCAACTGTGGATTTTTTAATCGGGCGGCTGACAAAATAGACATCGTCAACTCGGCAAGATAATCAAAAACAACATAATCTACTTCGTTGTTTTGAACTAATTGTGGTGCAGCGCCAGCACTATCCCCCCAAAAACCACTGGCTCCGCCAATACGAACTGTTTTTTTTGTTTGCATAAATGCCCTTCACTTTTAGCTAAATCACACTTTGGTTTTAGGGTGGGGAAAGTTAAAAAATCGCATCCATCAATCAACCCTTCGATTCATCATCGTTGCCATTTACCTAATTTCAAAATAGTCGAATTAGTGACCTGGCCAAACCGGACTACGTTTTTCACGGAAGGCTAATTGTCCCTCTTTAGCATCTTCAGTAAGAGCAAACAAACCAATTTGGCTTTCGGTAAAGGCCATAGATTCTTCGAAAGACAAACTCTGAGCATGTTTCATGGTGTAAATACCCCGGCGGATAGCAGCTGGAGATTTATCGACTACTCTAGAGATCAACCATGATAACTTTTCATCTAAATTGTCACTCACATAATTAAGTAGGCCAGCCTCTAGGGCACAAGCGGCTGTAATGGGCTCACCCGTAATACACATCTCGTTTAATAAGCGCCTAGGAATTAAATGCTGAAAGACACTTAAAACTTGAGCTGGAAATAATCCCACCTTTACCTCTGGCAAGCCAAATACTGCTTTATCAGAGGCTACCACCATATCACACATCGACATCAAACCCATACCACCAGCCATACAAGCGCCATTCACTCGACCGATTAGGGGTACATTTAAACGCCTTGCTGCTCTAAAAACATTGGCAAAGGCCATAGTCGGCTCTGAGTAATCAAAGGCAAATGATTTTCCAGTTTGCAAATCGGCTCCCGCACAAAAAGCCTTTTCACCTGCCCCAGTCAAAACAATCGCTCTTAAACTTTTATCTTGCTCTGCCTGTTGCAAAGCTTGTACTAAACCAGACAAAACCTCTAAATTAACTGCATTTCGCCTTTCGGGGCGATTGATAATAATAGTCATTACCGAGTTTTGAATTTCGATTAATAATTCTGGGTTGGTTTCACTCATAACAGCCTTCACTTTCAATAAATCAAGAAAATAGCACAAAGATTAACATTTTTGGATTTCAACTCGCTTGCACGACTTATTGTTATTATTTTTAATGAATGTCACCTATCTTACTATTTTTACCAAGCATTTGCTTGCTTAAAATATAAATAAGCTTTAGCATGATAATTATGAGTTCAGAAAATATCCCATTACTTGAAAAAGAAAATTTAGATTTGCCTCAGAAAAGAGGTCGTGGTCGTCCGCCCAAAGATGAGTCAAGTAAAGACGAAGGCAATAGACGCCTTGAATTAATTAATTGTGCAGCTAGACTTTTTAGAGTTAATGGTTTTGCTGCCACTAGCACACGTGACATTGCCAGTGCCGCCCATATGCATAGCGGCTCACCTTTTTATCATTTTGAAAGTAAGCAAGCTCTTTTATTTGAAGTCATGCAAAGTGGTATGCATAGTGCTATGGCGAGACAAAACCAAGCCTTAAATACCTTGTCAGGTCATCCTTGCCAGTCCAATGCTAAAGAACAATTACGCTGCTTAATACGTCATCATTTTGAAGTCTTGTTAGGTACTGGTAACGACTTTATACCCGTTATGTTGTACGAGTTCCGATCTCTAGATACCCATCAGCAAGCAGTCATCAGTCAGTTGCAACGGCAATACGAAGCCCCTTGGATACCCGTTTTAAATGAGTTATACCAACATCAACTTTTATCGTGCCCCGTCAAAATGGCTAGATTACTTATATTCGGTGCCTTAAATTGGTCTGTGCAATGGTATAGCGCTCAACAGGCTGCCTCACTTGATGAGCTCACTGATTCTGCTATTTTGTTATTTCTTCACCCCCACACCCCATCATCTAAATAATAATCTCCATGTCCTACCAATCTATTTTTCATTCTGAGTTGTTTAACAATCAAACTATTATTGTGACGGGTGGCGGTTCAGGGATTGGTCGCTGTACAGCACATGAATTAGCCAGCTTAGGAGCCCAGGTCATTATTGTTGGCCGCAAGTTAGAAAAACTTCAACAAGTAGTGCAAGAAATACAATCAATAGGTGGCAAGGTGCAAGCCTACAATTGTGATATTCGTCAAGAAATAGCGGTGCAAAACCTTATTGCAGAAATTAAAAAAAACCACGGTGTAATTCATGGCCTAGTCAATAACGCTGGGGGTCAATACATGACGCCTTTAGCTAATATTTCAGCCAAAGGATTTGAGGCAGTAGTGCAAACCAACTTAAATGGTGGTTTTTTAATGATGCGCGAATGTTTTAATCATTCCATGCAAGAGCATGGCGGCTGTATTGTCAATATTGTGGCTGACATGTGGGGCTCT
>JALQUL010000152.1 GCA_023260735.1 Limnohabitans sp.
ACTACTTACATGTAAATGTGCTTGATTCGAACTTTCATCAATCGAAGTTACTGCAGGCATTGATGCCTGTGCTTTATTTGAAATCAAAATAATAATAACTAGCATCAATACCAAGGAAAACTTGATAGTAAGCCTATCAAACATCCTACAAATAGGCTTATCTAGCTCATTTTTAAAATGAGTCAGGGTTAATGGTTGCAACATAGAATTCATTTTTTTAACCATTTTTAAAAAGACAACTGCACTCACCTATAAAAGTATAGAATACTGAGACGGCAAAAGGGCTTTAAAGGCCTAATCATATTCAGTCACTTTTACAACAGAACTTGCACCAATAACAGAGTCAGCTTTAGCACCTATTAAATCAAAAAACTGCTTCACGCCAAGTACGGTAGTTTCAAAAGAATCTGAACCTTTATTGGAAGCAAAATCAAGAGGTACAGAAGAGCTAAGTGCAATAATGGCACCATCACCTGCTGGTCCAGCTGAACGCAAAGCCCAATCAGGACTTGGAAACAGATAACTACCCGCCTTTAATTTGTTATTAGGCGACCGAGGATTAGGAAATAAAACATCAATACTAGAATTTTCAGCAGAAGTATAAAATAAATAGATATACGCTTCACGTTCGTGCTGAAGCTTCATTTCTAGATAATCTTGACCTATTTTTAATTTATTTTTAAGTACCTCTAATTTAATCTTAATTTTAGAATTACTCATGGCATGCAAATCTGCAAATGTAGCGGGTGCATGCGTAGTTTGAACTCTAGCGATTGGTTCATTAGAGTCAAGAGAGTTGTTCAGACTATTAGCGCTTGGCCTTAAATTGGTTGGAGTATTCGCCTGCGCAATAGGACGCGAAGGTAAACCAGGGGCTGCAGTAGGCAACACATTTGCAGGAATATTAGGCCTAGCAGTCACTGGGCTTAACTCTTGGCTACTACTTTGTGTTACTTGAGTAGTTTGAGTACTTACTCTGTTTTGTAAAGCTTGATTGTTTGGACTGTTAACTACAGTTGTTGTATTGTTTCTTGGAGTCGAAGGAAGCACCGGTAGATTTGGAACAATTGGAACTACTGGAGTTAACCCTTGATTATTTCGGTTACTAGCAATGGTAGTAGAGGCGGTATTACTAGAGTTAGTCCTTGGTGAAGCCGTGTTGGTAATCGGACTGTTCGTATTAGGCAGATTGCTACTAATACTGGTATTGACGTTGGTAACTGGTGTGTTGGTGCTTGCAACAACCGCATTGCTAGAAGTATTCTGACTACTAGTGTTTGATGGTGTAGTGGCGGTAGTGGTAGATTCAGAAGTAAAAACCAAAGGTAGTTTGGTATTTCCAATCAAACTCACATGTTGGTTAAATTTTTTACCATATTGATTTTTTCCGTTTAAGAAATTTTGAGCACAATCTTGTAACTCTTCTCCGCTGATTTGACCGCTTCTGTCTGTATCACTTTTAGGATTTAAACAAGAAGACCAGGCCAAAGTGGCTGCACTGCCCAAACTAGTTGCAAAACTAACCTCTTTTTCTGAGGATGCAGCAATGTACAAAAAATTAGAACCATAAACTTGGCTAGATGAATCAAGTGCCTTGCTTACTCTGGAGTTGATTGAATCACCACATTGGTAAGAAGCAGGATTCGCCTTATCTTCAATAAGCAATTCTGACTTTAATAACTTAGGCTTCATCTCAAAATCATCTGTGGAATTGCTTGCATCTAGTGATTTTGAAACTTGTCCACCCGAGAAGCAAGAATCATTAAACATCACGACTTGTTTGGCTTTATTGCCAATTAATTTTAAATATTGTTCTATTTTTGTATCGGGAAAAGGAGTTAAATCTATGCCGACCATACCTTCAGAGCACTTAGCACCAGTATTAGAATTCATTTGTGCGCCATGGCCAGAATAATATATAAATACCTGATCACCTGGTTTAATTCTTTGTTGGAAATTATTGAGGGCGATTGCAAAACCACTAGAACTTAATTGACTATTACTAACTTCAATTATGTTTTGATTAGGAACACCCATCGCTTTGGCCAATTTTTTTGCCATTGCTGCATCTAAATGAATACCAGGTAATTTTGCATCATCGGGGTAGGCACCAATCCACATAACTAAGGCGTGATTAGCAGCCAATAATGGTGTACAAAAAATTAGCGTCAATACGCTATAAAACATTTTAATAAAAAAATTTTTTTTAATCAATTTGCACCTCAGATTTTTTGTTATTAAAATATTTTAATTGATAGAGGTCTAAATTAACAACTAATTATGGTTTTACATCAATAATTTATTAATTTAGTGTTTATTTATTATTGTAGATGTTAACTAATAAGTTGAAAATAATTCTTAAAGCCTAGTTTCAAAAGTTTTCAAATCGTAATAATTTATACTTCATATATTTTATAGTTTTGAATATTTATACCCATCTAAACTATCAGTTCTAATGGGTAATTAAAAAATTAAATTTGAAGGGGCATATAACACAATTCTAGGGTCTGTATGCGTGATACAAGTTGGAATGAGCTAGTAGGCGAATTTTGCCAACCTTCAGTCATTATTATGGGTGAATTTGAATTTAATCAAACGTTTTACTTTGAAGTCTGAATAAATTTTTGTGCCTGACTAATATAGGACTCTTGCATTAAATCTAATTTGAACGGATGCTCTGCTGTTTTTGCCGCTTCGATTAACTGTTTAGACCACGCAGATAGTCGGTTGAGTTTTAAACCTTGCTGAAAAGCTTGCAGGTGGCTCGCCAAAAAATAACGTGGTTCAGCTCCTACCGCTAAACTCATTAAATCATGACACAAGCGTTGCAAGGCATCTATTAAATCTGGACCGGTAAAACCTTTAAAAAAACTCATTTCTCCAGCTAAAACGGCTTCTGGAAAATGACTCCATGTTTGAGCGCTCATTCCTCTATTAATTAACTCCAATGCATCAAAAGGTCTAGATCCACTGGCCTTTAAGAGCACTCTTGCATCGGTAATACTAAGACCTTGTGTTTGAAGCCAAGCCAAAGCCTCCTCTTGATTCGGAACTTCTAATCTATGAATTAAACACCGGCTTTTAATAGTGGGTAATAAATCGTCTCCTGCGCCTGTTGCCAATACAAATCTAAAACCCGCAGGAGGTTCTTCTAAAGTTTTAAGTAAAGCATTTGCTGTAATAGTATTCATTCTTTCTGCAGGAAAAACTAAAACTACTTTACCTCTAAAACCAGCTGCAGTCCGTTGACTAAATTGCACCATATCACGTGCAGACTCCACCCGAATATCTTTACTGGGTTTACGTTTTTTGTCGTTTAATTCTTTTTGTATGGTTTCACTTAAAGGCCAACTACGCTCAAGCGCGATAGCTTCTGGAATAAGCGCCATAAAATCAGCATGGGTATGAACTTCAAAACTGTGGCAACTTTTACAAACTCCACAGGCACCATTGGAATTAGGTGCTTCGCATAGCCATGTTTTGGCCAAGGCATAAGCTAATTCAAACTGACCTAAGCCAGAGGGGCCTTGCAACAGCCATGCATGACCCGATTGTTGCATTAAATGATGAAGTTGC
>JALQUL010000225.1 GCA_023260735.1 Limnohabitans sp.
GCAACAGAAGATGTATTTTTTTGCGATTCGGATACTGCCGATTCAGTAGTAGGTGTTATCACAATAATCTCTTTAATTATTTAATCTGTTTTAGGTGGTTGAATTGTTTATGGAAGATGGCGAACTTAGGCAATGATTGTGTGCCAGTCATATAAAAAAATCAAATTCCAAATGCTGTCTTTTCGTATTGCATAATAAGTGGCGCATGGTCAGAAAACTTTTCCTCTTTATAGATTTCTGCACTTACCACAGTATTTGCAATACCAGTTGTAGCTAATTGGTAATCTAGGCGCCAGCCCACATTTTTTGCATAGGCTTGGCCTCTATTACTCCACCAGGTATGGCACTCATCGGTGGTACGAGGATACAAATGCCTATAAACATCTACAACACCTTGTTTCTCTATTAATTGGGTTAACCAATCTCTCTCTTGTGGTAAAAAACCACTATTGTTTTTATTGCCTTTAAAATTTTTCAAATCTTGCTCTTTGTGTGCAATATTCAAATCGCAGCATACAACAAACTCTCTTTCGTTCCTAAGTGCATCTAAGTGTGGGTAAATATGATCTAAAAATCGGTATTTTGCTTCTTGCCTATCATCACCCGAAGACCCACTTGGAAAATAGGCACTTATAATAGACTTTTTTTGACTGGCACTGTCAAAACGCAATTCAATATAACGGCCTTCTGCATCAAACTCCTCGGAGCCACAGCCTACGATTACGTCGCTAGGCTCATGACGGGTATAAACGCCCACTCCAGAATAGCCCTTTTTTTGAGCGTAATGAAAATAGCCTTTCATTTGTGCTAATTCATCTAAAACACCTTTCATATCCGCCTCTTGAGCCTTTAGCTCTTGTACGCAAATACAATCGGCCTGCTGTTTGACTAACCAAGGCTCTAGGCCTTTGTTGCTAGCAGATCGGACACCATTAAGATTCAGGCTAATTAATTTAAACAAGAAACACTCCTTTTTCTGATCTTGATATTTTTTATTTTGACCACTCTATTTTCACATCAAATGACAGCTCAACACACATCCACTTCAGTAGCCCCCACTAACCCATCTCAAAATGCCCAAGATTTTGTACGTTTTGCCATCGAATGTGGGGTTTTAAAGTTTGGTGAGTTTAAGACCAAAGCAGGCCGAATTAGTCCTTATTTTTTTAATGCAGGACTTTTTAACGATGGAGCTAAATTGGCTCAATTGGCCCATTTTTATGCAAAAGCTATTCTACAGAGCCAAATTGAGTTTGATATGATTTTTGGACCCGCTTACAAAGGAATTCCTTTGGGCGCTGCTGTTGCAATAGAGCTATCCCGTTTTGGCAAAAATGTTCCTTTTGCGTATAATCGCAAGGAAGTGAAAGATCATGGCGAAGGGGGTCATTTAGTTGGTGCCACATTACAAGGAAAAGTCCTTATTATTGATGACGTTATTTCAGCCGGAACCGCTGTCAAAGAGTCCATTCAACTCATTGCCAACGCCGGTGCTATTCCAAGTGCAGTTGCAATTGCCCTAGATAGACAAGAAAAAGCCAAAGAAAATGATGTTGATTTACCGCATAGTGCTGTGCAATATGTGAAAAAAGAACTAAATATGAATATTTGTGCCATTGCAACACTCACAGACTTACTGAGTTATTTAGAATTAACTCAAGACCCTGATATCAAACCATTTTTGGATCGTGTCAAAACCTATCGTGAACGTTATGGTGTTGATGCAATTTAAATTTTTTTTAAACACTTTTGCACAAACCTATTGTGAAATTTAAATCCAGTTTTCATCATGCTTTACTTTTAATCGCATTGAGCTTTTTCGTAAGCCCTTACGTACAAGCTCAAGGCTTTTATTCGTGCATTGATAAATACGGTCGTAAATTAGGCTCCGACAGGCCTATTCCTGAGTGCGCCGATACGATTCAAAAAGAACATAATTCTGCTGGGGTCGTCATTCGTCAAAGAGATGGTAGCCAAACGCCAACCACTCCAGCTAATCTTGCTTCTGAAGCCAATAAAGTGAATAAAACAGAGCCCAGCCTAGAAGAAAGAAAAGAAAAGGCCTTATTAGCACGCTACCGTAATCAAGAGTTACACAATCAAGAGCGTCAACGTGCACTAGCTATAGTGGACTCTAATATTGCAAGCACCCAAAAGAAAATCAACGAATTATTGATAGTTAAAATGAATCTTGAAAAAGAAGCAGGTAAACCAACTGATCAACAAACCCAAAATCTGGCCAGCATCAAAAGAAAAATTTCTGATAATGACCAAACATTAAAGATTTTAAAAACC
>JALQUL010000247.1 GCA_023260735.1 Limnohabitans sp.
TTAATTGGTGCTTATAGATCGTGTATTGGACTTATGCAGACCTTGGGTTTACCAATTAATGAGTTGTTTTATAGACAAACCCTTGCCATGAATTACCCTAATGGTAATGGTATTCGTTTTCCAAATTTAAATTCACCTTGGAATGCACTTTTTGGCATACTGACTGCAAAAGGTTGGTCATTCAAAGATAAATTAAGTTTGTTATGGGTGACTAGCCGCTGGCAAATATCTAATTTTAAATGCGCACCCAACAGTAGCGTAAAAGATTTATGCAAGGGCACCACCGAAAAAGTATTAAATGAATTGTTAGAGCCGATTTGTATATCGGCACTTAATATTTCGGCCTCTCAAGCGGATGGACAATTATTTTTAAATGTGATTAAAGATACTTTGTTTGCGGGATTTGGTGCCTCTGATTTTTTAATTCCATACGGCGATTTATCTGACACTTTTGCAAAACCAGCTGCACATTGGTTAGCCCAACATAATTGCGAAGTGCTAACTCATCAAAGAATAATTCGCCTTGATGCCTTATCCTATTTAGGTCAATTACACTGGAAACTTCATTGTGCCAATACAACTGAGGCCACTAACTTTTTACCGTTGCAATCAGAAATTTATGATCATGTAGTGCTCGCCTGCAATGCGCCTAATGCGGCCCAAGTAATAGAAAAAAGTTATCTCAATTATCTGACCCAAACCAAAAACGAAGTTAACAATTTATTGGCTTGGCCCCAACACACTCCGCAATGGCTAAGTACCACTCGGGCGCTTGAGTTTAATAGTATTACTACAGTGTATCTGGCTTATAAAGGCAAAGGTTTATCGCAAGCAATGTTGGCTTTAAATAGTAGCTATACGGAACCCGCACAATTTGTTTTTGACAAAGCGTATTTAAAAGGACCCAAAGGAGTTTTAGCCTTTGTTATTAGCGCCAGCCAAAGTTTCAATGCCAATAATGCAGAATTAGCCACTCTGGTTTTACAACAGGGTCATCGTGTTTTTCCCGAGCTTGAGCTGTCTTTACTTGATGTGATTACCGAAAAAAGGGCCACTTTCTCTTGTCATGTGGGCCATCAAAGGCCCAGCCAAAACATAGGCCAAAATGTGTGGGCTTGTGGGGACTATGTGCATGAAAAGTATCCCGCTACCTTAGAGGCTGCAGTTCAAACAGGTCAGCAAGTGGCGCAGCTTATTGAGGCCACAATGGCACAAAAATCCACCACCTAAAACTAGGCAAGCATTCAACTCCTTAACATTCGAGCAAATCACATAAGGCTGCCATATTAGGTACGCTAATAGGCTGAGCAAAATCTGTAAACGGCCAGGCTTGTTGGGGCCGATTCACCCACACCGTATGCAGTCCTAATTGCAAAGCCGCTTTTGCATCTAGATGAGCATCATCGCCTACATGCAAAATTTCATGCGCTTGAAAGCCAGTTTTATTGATGGCCAAATTAAAAATTTTAGCATCAGGTTTAGCCACACCGGCTTGTACCGCACTGACGGCATCATGAAAAAACTGCCCAATTTCCATACCAAAAACATTGGCATTGCCATTACTTAAAGCCACAATTTTATATTTGGTTGACAGACGTTTTAGAGCCTCAAAACTATCGGCAAATAAATCAACTTGTTGACGGGCTTGAATAAAAACTTCAAATGCAGGATCGACTAATTCAAGGGGTTCTTGATGCATAGATAAAACCTCATGAATAGAGGTTTTTCTAAGCGTATTAAGGTCAATCGCAAAATGCGGATTATCTTGAATTAGTTTTTTTCTAAGGGATGCAATTAATTCTTTGTTAGCAAAAAAATCAACCGTTTTGGGGGCATGGGGTTGCAAAAACTCCCGCATTAAATCTTCTGCTTTGTAGATAGTGGGCCAAACCGGCCATAAGGTATCGTCTAGATCAAGCGTAATAGCTTTGATTAAATTCGTATTGAACATTTTTAATTACCTTTCGATTTAAAAGCTTTAGCACTCGAATTCATTTATTTATGAGTGAGGCTCTAGCCAGCTTAGGGCTGGACTAGAACCTTAATTCTTGACTCATTGCAAACACTATGGGGCCAGCCAACAACTGACTTACGAAACTAACAACAATTACGATTGAATCAACTGCTGTAAGTGAATGCATTGCAGTTTAGTGTTCTCTGGTAGTGCACCAACCTTTTACCAAGCAAAAGGATACAATGGGGTTCAAAGATGCTTGATAGTTTAAACTAGTTCTTCAAAACCGTTTCTATTAGCTTGTTGTTAACCTCATTTATCTATTCCACCACCATGCGAGCAGAACCTCCTTTTTCACACGGCAGTCGTAATAATCGCAGCGCCGTTATTTGGTGTAATCTAGGCACACCCTCTAGTACGAGTACCTCCGATGTGAGGCGTTATTTAAAAGAATTTTTAAGTGACCAAAGAGTCGTAGAAATTCCTAGAATTATTTGGTGGTTTATTTTAAATTTAATCATTTTAACTTTTAGACCCAAAAAGTCGGCGGCAAAATATGCCAGTATATGGACTGCAGAAGGCTCGCCCTTATTAGTCTGGACCAAAAAGCAAGCAGCGCTCTTACAAACCAAAATGATTGAACAATACGGTGAAGAAAATGCGCCTCTTGTTGTTTTTGCAATGCGTTATGGCGACAACTCGATTGATCAGGCTCTAACTGACTTACAAAAAAAAGGCGTCGATAAAGTTTTAATTTTACCGGCTTACCCTCAATACTCTGCCACTACCTCTGCCAGTGTTTTTGATGCCGCTTATCATTGGTTACTACAGTCTAGAAATTCCCCTAGTCTTAGAACGGTTAAACACTATCATGACCACCCTGCTTATATTCAAGCATTAGCACAAAAAATTAAAACTCATTGGCAACAAAATGGTCAAGCCGAAAAGTTAGTAATGAGTTTTCATGGTGTGCCCGAACGAACATTGAGTTTAGGAGACCCTTACCATTGCGAATGTTATAAAACTGCTCGCTTATTACGCGAAGCTTTAGGTCTTACTACCGATCAAGTTTTAGTGACATTCCAATCACGCTTAGGCAGAGCTAAATGGCTAGAACCGTACACCGAGCCAAGCCTTATCGAATTGGCCAAAAAAGGACTGAAAAAAGTGGATATTGTGTGTCCTGGTTTTACCAGCGATTGCCTTGAAACACTTGAAGAAATTGCTATGGAAGTCAAACATGCTTTTTTAAGCAATGGAGGCGAACAATTTCATTATATTAGTTGCTTAAATGATGATGCTACATGGATTGATGCCATGACACAAATTGCTTCTGAGCAACTTTTAGGATGGACTAATGAGATAATAAACCCTAATTTATTATTAGAATCTAGAAAGCGTGCACTTGAAATGGGCGCAAAGGATTAGAATATAAACAATTATCAGCTTCATTAGGTGTTTTATTTTTTTCTGATTGAACTGTATTATAAAAACGAGAGCATCTTTTTTTAAAACTTATTATCAAGGAAACCATCATGGCAAGCGAACTTATTAAACATGTCTCAGACAGCTCTTTTGAAGCAGATGTACTGGGCTCTAGCAAACCAGTTTTAGTCGATTATTGGGCTGAATGGTGCGGACCATGTAAAAGTATTGCCCCTATCCTAGACGAACTTGCAGATAGCTACGGGGATAAATTACAAATTTCAAAAATGAACGTCGATGAAAATCGCGAAATTCCTGCTAAATTTGGCATTAGAGGCATCCCAACTCTTATGCTTTTTAAAAATGGCGCATTAGCAGCTACCAAAGTGGGTGCAATGAGCAAGTCACAAATGACTGAATTTATTAATCTACATTTAGATTAATTCGATACAAAACCATCAGATGACTTATATCTCTGATGGTTTTTTTGATATATATCAAACACATCAGTAGTTTTAATAGCCCATTTGATGAATCCATCATTTCTTCTCGGCTGTTTTTTAAAAAACTTAAAAAA